>NZ_JBFTJR010000023.1:0-70542 GCF_056395525.1 Caulobacter sp. 10L414 | reverse complement strand
CCGCCCGCCGCGACCTCGGCGCCGGCGACCCCGGCCGCCAAGGTCACCCCGAACGGCGACCTCATCGCCACGGCCCAGGCCTCGGGCCAGTTCACGACCTTCCTCAAGGCCCTGGACGCCACCAACCTGACCAGCGTGCTGAAGAGCAATCCGAACCTGACGGTCTTTGCGCCCACCGACGCGGCCTTCGCGGCCCTGCCGGCCGGCGAGCTGGATCGCCTGATGCAGCCGGCCAATGCGGCCCAGCTGCAGAAGGTGCTGACCTATCACGTGATCAACACCAAGGTGGACTCGACCAAGATCACTGGCGCCAAGGGCGAGGTTAAGACCGTCGAGGGCTCGTCGGTGACGCTCGACGGCAGCGGCGCGAGCCCCATGGTCGACGGCGCCAACATCGTCCAGGCCGATGTGATGGCCACCAACGGCATTCTGCACGTGGTCGACAAGGTCCTGATCCCCAAGGACGTTCCGATCCAGGCCGCCGCGGCCGCCACCGACGACGCCGCCACCAGCATGGCCTCGGCCACGGCCAATGGCGATGCGATGGCCGCCACCGACGCGGGCGCCGACGTCGCCGCCCAGGCCGCTCCAGCCGCTGCGCCGGCTCCCGACCAGGCGACCACGCCGTCGGCGACCGATGCTCCCGCCGACCAGGCCATGAACCCGATGACCTCGACCGCGCCGACCGATCCGGCCGCCGCCACGACCGCTCCGGCGGCCGACACCGGCACGGCCGCGCCGACCTCGGCCACGCTGCCGGCCTCGTCGATGGGCCCGGACCAGCAGGCTACGCTTAAGGCCGGGGACGCCAACGTCGTCTCCAACCCGCCGGTCGCCGACACGCCCGAGAACCGCAAGGCCTACGGCGCGCCGATGTCGAACGCAGGCAAGCGTTCGAGCGCCAAGGGCAACTAACAACCAGGATGAAGTGACAAACGACGTCCACTTCGCTTGAAGCGACAGTCGGCGGGCCCTATGGTCCGCCGACTTTTTCAGGCCCCTGTTCGGACGTCATGCCCGCCGCCCCCAAATCGTTTCAAAGCCTCATCCTGACGCTCCACAACTACTGGAGCGAAAAGGGCTGCGTGATCCTGCAGCCGCACGACGTCGAAGTGGGGGCGGGGACGCTGCACCCGGCCACAGTGCTGCGCGCGCTTGGCCCCAAGCCGTGGAACGCGGCCTACGTCCAGCCCTCGCGCCGTCCGGGCGACGGTCGCTATGGCGAGAACCCCAACCGCCTGCAGCACTATTACCAGTACCAGGTGATCCTGAAGCCGAACCCGGCCGACATGCAGGACCTGTACCTGGGCTCGCTGGAGGCCATCGGCCTGGATCTGCGCACCCACGACATCCGCTTCGTCGAGGACGACTGGGAAAACCCCACCGTCGGCGCCTGGGGCCTGGGTTGGGAAGTCTGGTGCGACGGCATGGAAGTGTCGCAGTACACCTACTTCCAGCAGGTCGGCGGCCTCGACGTGAACCCGGTCGCGGGCGAGCTGACCTACGGCCTGGAACGCCTGGCCATGTACGTGTTCGGCGTCGACAACGTCTACGACCTGCCGTTCAACGATCCCGACTCGCCGCTGGGCGCGCTGACCTATGGCGACGTCTTCCTGGCCAACGAGCGCCAGCAGTCGGAAGCCAACTTCCACGGCTATGACGTGGCCGTGCTCAAGCAGCAGTTCGAGCAGATGGAAGAGCAGGTGCCGCTGATGCTGGCCCGCTCCTACAAGAACGAGACCCTCGTCCTGCCCGCCTATGACATGGTCCTCAAGGCCAGCCACCTCTTCAACCTGATGAACGCCCGCGGCGCGATCGCCGTCGCCGAGCGCGCCTCCTACATCGGCCGCATCCGCGACCTCTGTAAGATGTGCGCCCAGAAGTGGGTCGAGCTGCAGGAAGCCGCGTAACTCCGATGCCCCAACTGCTTCTCGAACTGTTCTCCGAAGAGATTCCCGCCCGCATGCAGGGCCAGGCCGCCAAGGACCTGGAACGCATGGCGCGCGACCACCTGGCCGCCGCCGGCTTCCTGCCCGAGGCGCTGAAGACCTTCGCCGGCCCGCGTCGCCTGACCCTGGTGGCCGAAGGCCTGCCGCTGGCCCAGGCCGACCGCAAGGAAGAGCTCAAGGGTCCCCGCGTCGGCGCTCCGCAGCAGGCCATGGACGGCTTCCTGCGCAAGGCCGGCCTGACGCAGGACCAGCTGGTCGAGCAGAACGGCGTGTGGATGGCCTTCGTCGAAAAGAAGGGCCGCCCGACCGCCGAAATCGTCGCCGAGATGGTGGAAGCCATCGTTCGCGGCTTCCCCTGGCCGAAATCGATGACCTGGGGCACGGGCAAGCTGCGCTGGGTGCGGCCGCTCAAGCGCATCCTCTGCGTGCTCGACCGCGAAGTGGTGCCGTTCTCGATCGACGGCATCGCCAGCGGCGACGTCACCGAGGGCCACCGCTTCATGGGCGCGGCCAAGCCGTTCGTCGCCAAGGACTTCGACGAATATGTCGCCGGCCTTGAGGCGCACTACGTCGTGCTCGACGTCGAGGAGCGCAAGGAGCGCATCCTCGAAGGCTGCAAGACCCTGTGCTTCGCCCGTCACCTGGAGCTGGTCGAGGACATCGGCCTGCTCGAGGAAGTCGCGGGCCTGGCCGAATGGCCGACGCCGGTGCTGGGCGACATGGACCCGTCGTTCCTTGATTTGCCGCCCGAGGTGATCCGCACCTCGATGCGCACCCACCAGAAGTACTTCGCCGTGCGCAAGCCGGGTGAAGCCGGCCTGGCGCCGCACTTCATCACCGTGGCCAATATCGAGGCCAAGGACGGCGGCAAGGTGATCGCCGCCGGCAACGCCAAGGTGCTGTCGGCGCGTCTGGCTGACGCCCGCTTCTTCTGGGACGAAGACCGCAAGGCCGGCAACTTCGACGCCTGGCTGGGCAAGCTGGACGGCGTGACCTTCCACGCCAAGCTCGGCACGATGGCCCAGCGCGTCGAGCGCATCGTCGCCCTGGCCGGCGAGATCGCGCCGCTGGTCGGCGCTGATGTCGAAAAGGCCAAGGAAGCCGCGCGCTTGGCCAAGGCGGACCTCGCCTCCGGCATGGTTGGCGAGTTCCCCGAACTGCAGGGCCTGATGGGCGGCTACTATGCCCGCGAGGCCGGCATCGACGGCGAGATCGCCGCCGCCATCCAGGATCACTACAAGCCGCAAGGCCCGTCCGACGCGGTTCCGACCGCGCCGGTCAGCGTGGCCGTGGCCCTGGCCGACAAGCTCGACACCCTGGTCGGCTTCTTCGCCATCGACGAGAAACCGACGGGTTCGAAGGATCCCTATGCGCTGCGTCGCGCGGCGCTGGGCGTGATCCGGATCATCCTCGACAACGGCCTGCGCCTGCCGCTGGCCAAGTTCGGCAAGGACGACCTGCTGGCCTTCTTCGCCGATCGCCTGAAGGTGACGCTGAAGGATCAAGGCAAGCGCCACGACCTGGTCGACGCCGTGTTCGCCCTGGGCGACGACGACCTCGCGCGCATCGTCGCGCGGGTCGAGGCCCTGGACGGCTTCCTGAAGACCGACGACGGCAAGAACCTGCTGGCCGGCTACAAGCGCGCCTCCAACATCCTCAAGGCCGAGGAGAAGAAGGGCCCGCTGCCGGAAGGCCAGGCCGAAGAGCCGGCCGCCGACAGCGCCGCCGAGGTTGGGCTCTATCAGGCCCTGCGCCTGCTGGACCGTCCGTTGAAGGATGCTTTGGCCAAGGAAGACTTCACCGGCGCCATGGCTCAGTTGGCCGAGTTGCGCGGCCCGGTGGACGCCTATCTCGACGGCGTCTTCGTCAACGACCCTGAGCACCGCGACAACCGCCTCAAGACCCTGGCCGCCGTTCGCGCGGCGATGGGCCAGGTGGCGGACTTCGGGCTGGTGGCGGGCTGATCGGCGCTGAGGAACCTTCCCCTGTGGGGAAGGTGATCGCGAAGCGATCGGTGGGGGGAGTGGTTGCTGAACCGGCCATGCGCCGCGGAGGCTGAAAACGTCCCCCCACCGGCCTTCGGCCGCCTCCCCCACAGGGGGAGGTTCTCTCTACTCACAAACATCCGCCCACTTGGCGTTGACCGCATCCGTGCCGTCGGCCTCCTCGACCACCAGCGCGCCGTCCGACCAGACGAAGCGTTCGGGGCCGTCGAAGCTGTCCTGCGGCTGCTGCACGTCGACATCGCCGCAGACCGAGACGACCTCGCCGTCCTGGTGGGTGAAGACCTTGCCGAAGTTGACCGTGGTCGCCTCGGGAAAGCGGTTCTGCACGGCGATCTTGGCGCCGGCGATCGCCAGCTGGTCGTCGGCGCTGTCCTGGGTCGCTTCGGCCTGGGTGTCGCGCAGCACGTAGGCCATGAGGCCGCCGCCCACGCCGAGCAGGAGGACTGCGGCGGTCGTGCCGATGACGACGGGCTTGTCGAGTTTCATGGCGCCAGTCGGCCGCAGGTTGCGGGCGGGGTCAACCGTCACTCATCTGTTCCCGTCATTCCCGCCCGTGTGGCGGGAACCACTCTGTCAGCCGCAGGTGCGGATGGGGCGGATCGCCGGCGATCCGCTTGCACTTCATGTGCGAGCGGAACCAGGGTTTCCCGCCACAGGGGCGGGAATGACGGGAAGTGGGGAGGGCTTCAGTCCCGCAGCAGCGGCAGCGACAGCCCGCCGGCCTGCCTGGCGCCCAGGATCTCGCGGCGGAAGCGGAACAGTTCGGCCGGGCGGCCGCCGGTTTCGCTGTCGAGGCGGCCCAGGCCCTCGACCAGGTCCTCGCGCTCGACCACGCGGCGGAAGTTCTGCTTGTGCAGCGGCACGCCGGCGATGGCCTCGACCGTGCGCTGCAGGGCCGAAAGGGTGAACTCGGCGGGCATCAGCTCGAAGGCGACTGGGCGGTACTTGATCTTGCCGCGCAGGCGCGAAAGGCCCGTGGCCAGGATCCGCCGGTGGTCGGAGATCATCGGCTCGCCGAGGGCTGCCGACAGGGCGACGGGCTCGGCCGGGTCATGGCCGTCGGCGCGGGCCCGGTCGCGGGCGGCTTCGGGCGCGAGGCCCGCCTCGTAGAGCAGCTCGTAGCGCTCCAGCACCCGTTCCTCGTTCCAGGGCGCGCCGTCGAGGGCGAAGGCCAGGCGCGCGCGCGACAGGCGGTCGGCGTCGTCGCCGGCCCAGCGGCGCAGGGCCGGCGCGATGGCCTCGTCCAGCAGCGTCGGGCGGCCGGCGCGCCAGTCCTCCCAGGGAAAGAACCGGGTCCACGGCGCCCAGGCGGTGTCGGGCGCTTGCGTGTCGGTGGCCTTGGGCGTCAGGCCCAGATAGCCGATCGAGACCACGCGCGCCGCGCCGGCGCCGACCTCGGCTCGTGGGGCGTCGCGGCCCTTGTCGCCGAAGGTGTAGAGCTGTTCGACATAGCCCAGCTGGAACCGCGTCTGCTCGGTCACGAAGGCGCGCAGGGCCAGCTCGAACGTGCGGTGGCCCTCGGGGTCGAACGGACCGAACGGCAGGCCGGGCAGGGGCGAGGCGATGTCGGTGACGGCGTCGTGCGGACGCACGGTCAGCACCACCACCTCGCCGTCGCGCACGGCGACGACCACGGCCGACAGGCCGATGACGATCCCGGAAGAGGCTGCCGACGGAGCCGTCATTCGGTCTCGAACGCTTCGCCCGGGGCCGACTCGTAGCCGGCCGCCTTTGACAGCACGTGGAAGCGCTGGACGTAGCGGGCTTGAGCCTCGAACGGGGGCAGGGGCGTGATCTTCAGGTCGTAGCCGGCCGGCGGGGCGCCGAAGATCGACAGGGATTCGCCGTGCTCGAAGCCCGCCAGCTGGGTGGCCTCGAAGAAGGCGCAGGCGCGGTCGGCCTGCTTGATCAGCTTCTTGACCGGGGCCGGGGTCTTCACCGGCAGGCCGAAGCGGATGTGGATGGCGTCTTCCAGCCGGGCCTCGAAGTCCTTGTACGACACGCCCAGCGCCGCCTTGAACGGGCTGATCATGTCGCCGATCACGTATTCGGAGGCGTCGTGCAGCAGCGCCGCCAGCCGCCAGCGGGGCTCGAGGTCGGGCTTGATGTGGGCGGCGATCTCCTCGACCACCAAGCTGTGCTGGGCCACCGAGAAGCCGTGCTCGCCGATCGTCTGGCCGTTCCAGCGGGCCACGCGGGCCAGGCCGTGGGCGATGTCCTCGATCTCGATGTCCATGGGCGAGGGGTCCAGCAGGTCCAGCCTGCGTCCCGACAACATCCGCTGCCATGCCCTCGGAGGGCCCTTATGCAGCCCTTTGGCCACGAGATCGTTCCTTACGGTGAAGGTGGTTTGAGTGCCGCATCGCTTGATGAAGATCAATGATGGCCCGGCCCGACGCCTGTGGAAATGCGTTTGTTGGAAATGCGTACCGAGGAGCGTGACAGTCGAAAGTGGATACCGGTTTCGACGACCGTCACGCGTCAAGGAAATGGAGGACCGATCATGAGCTGGGCAAGGATCATGGCGCCGCTGGCGGGAGCCAGGCCTGACGAGGGCGTGCTGCGCGCGGCGGCCGAACTGGCGGGCGCCTTCGACGCCGAACTGGCCGCCGTCCACGCCCCGGCCGACGTGGCCGACCTGATGCCGTGGATGGGCGAGGGCTTCATGGGCGGCGTGCAGGTCACGGCGCTGGAGAGCCTGAAGGAAGCCGCCGTCGAGGGCGCGCACGCCGTCGAGGCGATGGTCGCGGCCGTGGGCTATCCGAAATCGCGCGTCACGACGCTGGAATCGCCGGTGTGGGCGGGGCTGGCCATGGAGTGCCGCCTGTCGGACGTCATCGTGTTCGACAGCGCCGCCGCGCGCGGCAAGGGCCCGTTGGCCGAGGCCTTCCAGCAGATGATCGCCGACGAGCAGCGGCCCGTGGTCGTGGCTCGGGAGGGTCTGAAGGTCGGCGGGACGGCGCTGGTCGCCTGGGACGGCGGCAAGGAGGCCAGCCGGGCCCTGCGCACGGCCTTGCCTCTGCTGCAGAAGGCTTCGCGGGTGGTGGTGGCCGGCGCGCCGGCGGCCTCGTCGCGCAGCTTCGAACTGGCGCGGATGGTCGATTTCCTGGCCGCCCGGGGCGTCTCCGCCCAGGTGCGGGTGCTGGAAGGCTCGCACGACGCGGCCAAGCTGCTGCTGGAGGCGGCGAAGGCCGAAGGCGCTGATTTCCTGGTCGCCGGGGCCTTCGGCCACCCGCGCCTGCAGGAGTTCATCTTCGGCGGCACGACGCGCAGCCTGCTGAACGCCGACGGCCCGTCGCTCTTCCTGTCGCACTGAACCGTTCAACCAAGAAGAAGGAGGCAGTCCATGTCCCTATCGCGCATCGTCATGCGTCTGGCCCGCAATCCGGGCACCGAATTCGCCGGCGGCGACGATCATCGCGGCTACGCCCTGACCGCGCCGCTGACGGACGACGGTCATCTGGACGAGGCCGAGTACGCCAAGGCGAAGAAGGACTGCGCGGTGCGCCGTTTCGCCCCCGACGAGGATCCAGCCGACGGCCGCCTGGCCCGCCGCGGCGAGCGCTGGTTCTTCGACTATGACGAAGAAGACCAGATCGACGACGAGCCGGTCCACCGCCTGGGCCAGCACCGCTTCGCCATCGGCGAATACGTCACCGTCACCGACGAGGACGGTCGCCCGCTGACCTACAAGGTGATGGAAGTCACGCCGATCTGAGGGGGAGCCGACTGAGAACCTCCCCCTGTGGGGGAGGTGATCGCGAAGCGATCGGTGGGGGGCGTGATCGCGAGATCGGCTAACGCCTGAAAAGCTGAAAACTTCCCCCCACCGGCCTTCGGCCGCCTCCCCCGCAGGGGGAGGTTCTTTGGTGTCTCACCCACCCACGTTGCGGCGGATCAGGGCCTTCATGTCCTTGAACAGGTCGCCGTCCTCGGAATTGCGGTCCTTGGCCTTGACGATGGCCACGGCCAGGGGGCCGCCCTTGGGGCCGCGCGCCTCGTAGCCGGCCAGGTGATAGCCGGTCGGGGCCCTGTCGCTGGCCAGCACCAGCGTGGCGCGCACGCCGTCGCCTTCCTTCTGGCGATGGCGCACGACCGCACCGTGATCGTCGGCCCGGATGTCGACTTCGCCGTCCTTGTCGTCGGAACTGCTGACCCGCACCGTGCGGCTCTCGCGGCCCCCATCCTTGCGCTCTTCGATCGAGGTGGTGCGCTCGCCGTCCTTGCTGGTGACGTTCTTGGTGATGCGCACCTGGGCCTCGCCGTCGTCGGCGTTGATGGTCATGTCGCCGATGCGGATGTCGGCGCCCTGGTCGCGGGCGTCGATGCTGACGCCGGGCAGCTTGATGTGGGCCGTCTCCTTGCCCTTCGGCGCGCCGGGAGCGCTCGGCGCCTTCAGGTGCGGCATCAGCGCCTTCAGGTCGGTCTCGATCGGGGCGAGGGCGGCCTCGGCGTCGTCGCCCGTGAGCGCCACCAGGCGCAGCGTGACCTCGGCCTGGTCGCCCGCATAGCCGCACGACTTGCCGTCGGGCGCGATGCTGACGCGGGTCAGTTTGCCCTGGTGCTCGGGGCAGTCCAGGCATTCGATGGCGCGCAGCGGCTGGCGCTTGTAGGTCACGCGCTCGTGCCGCTCGGTCTTCACCGCGGCCGGCGGCGAGCAGGCGGCGAGGGCGGCGGCGCCGGCGGCCAGGACAAGGATCAGGCGCATCGAGGAGTATCCTTCACGTTCGGCGCGAAGGTGTGCGGGTCGGCGATCGGCGTCCAATGAAATCGCGGTAACAGCGCCCGGCGTGGCGAAGATCACTGATCCTTGTAGGCGTCGGGCTGGATGTTGATGCTGAGGTTCTTGCCGCGCCCGCTGCGGCTGGCCAGCGGAGGCAGGCGTCCCTGAAGGGCCGCCTGCGCGTCTTCGCGCACCATCGCCGCGTCCGGCTGGCCGGCATAGAGGCGCAGGACCGTCCCGCCGGTGTTGGTGGCCACGCCCAGCAGGTGCGTGGCGGGCAGGATCGCGTCGCTCTTGCCGTCGAGAGCGGGCATCACCAGGGCGGTCAGGTCCATGAAGGACGCGACGAAGAAGATCGGCGTGTCGGGGGCGGCGCTGCGCACGACCACCACGGGCGATTCTTCACCGGTTTCGAAGACGGCGTAGGACACGCCGCCGGTGTCCAGGCCCTCCAGATCGCACTTGGCCTGAGCCTTCAGCAGCGCCTTGTACTGAAGGCCCTTTTCGGAGAGCGTCGGCCCTGCCGAGGTCAGGGTGATCATGTCGCGCGACATGCTGGTCGAGGGCAGGGCGACGCGCGCGGCCGCGGGGCGCGCCTCGCACGCCTCCCTCGCCAGGGCCGGCGACGCCAGCACGCTGAGACCAAGAACGGTCCAGACCAGGGACTTCATGCACGCCTCCCGACAACAGCCAAGCTTTGGCCGACGGGAGAGCGCGCGTCCAGGCTCAATCTCTCGACGAGCCGGACGCCGGGCCTACTGGCCCGGGCGGGCGCCGCCTTCGCGGCGGGCCAGGAAGGCCAGGCGCTCGAACAGGTGGACGTCCTGCTCGTTCTTCAGCAGGGCGCCGTGCAGCGGCGGGATCAGCTTGGTCGGATCCTTCTCGCGCAGCACGGTCTCGTCGATGTCCTCGACCAGCAGCAGCTTGAGCCAGTCCAGCAGCTCCGAGGTCGACGGCTTCTTCTTCAGGCCGGGAACCTTGCGCATGTCGTAGAAGATGCGCAGCGCCTCGGAGACCAGCTTCTGCTTGATGCCCGGGAAGTGCACGTCGACGATGGCCTGCATCGTCTGCTCTTCGGGGAAGCGGATGTAGTGGAAGAAGCAGCGGCGCAGGAAGGCGTCCGGCAGTTCCTTCTCGTTGTTGGAGGTGATGATCATCACCGGCCGCACCTTGGCCTTGATGGTCTCGCCGGTCTCGTAGACGAAGAATTCCATCCGATCGAGCTCCTGCAGGAGGTCGTTGGGGAACTCGATGTCGGCCTTGTCGATCTCGTCGATCAGCAGCACGGGCCGGACGGGCGACTCGAACGCCTCCCAGAGCTTGCCCTTCTTGATGTAGTTCTTCACGTCCTTGACGCGCTCGTCGCCCAGCTGGCTGTCGCGCAGGCGGGTGACGGCGTCGTACTCGTAGAGGCCCTGCTGGGCCTTGGTCGTCGACTTGATATGCCAGGTCAGCAGAGGCGCGTTCATCGCCTTGGCGACCTCGTAGGCCAGCACCGTCTTGCCGGTGCCCGGCTCGCCCTTGATCAGCAGGGGACGTTCCAGGGCCACGGCCGCGTTGACGGCGACCTTCAGGTCCTCGGTGGCGACGTAGTCGGCGGTGCCTTCGAAGCGCGAGCTCATGCGGTGTCCCTGGACGGCGGCCCCGGATGGAGCGCGCCTCGAACAAGTGTTCAAATCTTCAGGGCTAACCTACAGAGCCGCGCCGCGCGATCAAGACGGGTTCTGCGGGGGCTGGCGATGACGGCGGGCCACCGACGGCGGATCGCTGGCCGGGAAGCTTTCTTCCAGGCCTTCTTCCAGCTGGTCTTCCAGATACTCCGGCTGGTCGGCGTCGGTTTCGGGGGGCTTTTCGGGCTTCGGATCGGACATGCGTGATCTCCTTGTCGGCCGCCTGGCAGCCTGACGCGAGGGGGCGTACTGCGCAACTATGGACGCAGGCGAGGGGCGGCTAGAACGGATGTGGCGCGGCTTTGACGGATCGGGCCTAGCGGCGGCGTTCGTAGCCGAGCGCCTCGATGTCGTCGGCGGCCAGCCGGGTCGACTCGTAGTCGGACGGCTCCTCGTCGTCGGTCGAGACTAGGTCTTCGTCGGACAGGCCGCCGCCGACCGGGTCCAGGGGCTCGCGTTCGACGTCCAGGCCTTCGTCGTCGCGGCCGCCCTCCAGCTCGTCGTCGACATCGTCGAGCTCGGAATCGTCGATGATGTCGTAGTCGTCGTCTTCGTCCTCGGCGGCGTCGTCCTCGGCCTGGGTGGCGTCGTAGACGTCGTCGATATCGTCGAAGTTGGCGATGTCCTGGCCGTCCTCGGTCAGGTTGGTCTCGTCGAAGGTCTCCGCGACATCCTGCGGGTCGTAGTCGGCTTCCGGCGGCATGGCGGGTCTCCCTGATGGGGCGACGATCGCCGCCCGTTCAGGGAATCAAACCCGCCCCCGCGCCCGATGTTCCTGTCCGATTACTTCGCGAAGTCGGCCAGGGCGCCGGCGACATCGGCCATGATCGGACGCCAGTCGTCGTAGTCCGGGGCGATGAAGCAGCGGCACTGCGGATACCAGGGCGAATGGTCAGAACCCAGGCGCGTCCATGAGGCCGCGCCGGTCAGCATCCAGATCGGCGCGCCGCAGGCGCCGGCCAGGTTGATGGTGGCGTTGGAGAAGCCGATGACCAGGTCCAGCGCGCAGGAGAGGGCGGCAACGTCGTCGAGATCCTGCTTCAGGTCGATGCCCGGCGGGGTCCAGATCTCGACGCCCAGCTGGTCGCGGGCGTAGGCGATCTCCTCGTCGCAGTCGCCGTACTGCAGGTTGATGAACGAGACGCCCGGAGTCTTCAGCACCGGCTCCCACAGCTCAAAAGGCGAGAACAGGCGGGCGCGCTCGGCGTTCAGCTTCAGGCTCTTCCAGAGCAGGCCGACCTTGGGTCCGGGCGGGGCGTCCTCCAGCACCTTCTTCCAGTGGGCGACGCGCTCGGGATCGGGGGTGAGGAAGCGCTCGCGCTTGGGGAAGGCCTCGACCGACGGGCGCAGGGTCTCCAGCAGCGAGCCCATCGGGACCCAGTTGTCGATCTTGGACCAGTCCTCGATGAACGGGGCGTCGCGATAAATGTGGCCCTGATAGGAGACGGTGCGGTGCACGGCGACGTTGGCCTGCGGGTAGCTGCGCTCGAACAGCGGCACCAGGCGGCGTTCGACCAGGATCGACAGCTCGCCGTCAGGGCCCAGGGCCTCGACCACGTCGGGCAGGGTGTTGGCGAACATCACCTCGTCGCCCAGGCCCTGTTCGGCCACGACCAGCAGGCGCTTGCCGGCCAGATCCTCGCCCGGCTTCCAGGTCTTGACCGGGAACTGGTAGTTGGGGACCCCGCCCAGTTCGGTCGACAGGCGCGCGCTGTAGGCGGCCCAGCCCTCGGTCACGCGACCGAGCGCCAGCAGGATGGTCGAGCGCGCGAAGCTCATGGCCGCCAGGTCTTCGGAAGAATCGGCGACCAGGATGCCGGCGTCGCAGTCGGCCAGCGCGCCTTCGACGTCGCCCAGGTCCAGGCGGGCGAAGGCGCGGTTGTGCAGGCCCTTGCCGAACAGAGGGGCCAGACGCAGCGCCTCGTCGAAGAAGGTGACGGCGGTGCGGCCCTCGCCGAGGCTGCACATCACCGTGCCAAGGGTGTTCCACAGCACCGGCTGGGTGGGATTGGCCTGGATGGCGGGCTTGAGAATGTCGATCGCCGCCGATTCCTGGTTCAGGTCGCGCAGGGCGCAGGCCAGGTTGTTGGTCGCTTCCAGGCTGGCGGGGTTGGCGTTCAGGAAGTGCATGAACAGCTTGGCGGCGATGTCCGGCATTTCCATGCGGAAGGCCAGGCGGCCCAGGTCGCCGGCCACGGCGGCCTCGTCGGGCAGCAGCTTCAACGCCGCGTCGTAGCAGTGCATCGACGAGGCGAAGTCGCCCAGCTTCTCGCGGGCCACGGCCAGCACGTGCCAGGCCGGACCGGCGCGCTCGTTCTTCTTGAGCGCCTTCAGAGCGGTCTTCTCGGCCAAGGCGTACTCGCCGCGCTGCACGGCGATGATCGCCTTGTTCAACAGCTTGATGGTGGCCGGATCCTGGACCGTGGTGGCCTCGCGATTGAGGCGGGCGATCGAATCGGCCGAGGCGGAATCGCCCAGTTGCGACGCGCGCAGGCCCGGAAGGACCCCTTGACCGGCCGCCTCCTGGGCGGTTGCGAGGGCGGCGGCCGAGATTCCGGAGCCGAGATTGCGGGACATGCGTACACCTTGGCGATTGGGTGGCTTCATCCTCTGGGCGAGTATGCTTAATTGTGTCCTAAGCTGCGACTTACGGTCGCGTGGCCGGCAATAGGGCGTTAACCCGCTGCCCTCTAGGTTCCGGTCGAACGCCATACCGGCGAACCGCCATCGAGGCGGACGGGCGCAGCGATGGAAAGGAACGGCTAGAAGTGCCTTTGAAGCTGTCGCTGAAGCCCGGCGAGAAATTCGTGCTCAACGGGGCGGTCGTCCAGAACGGCGATCGTCGCGGGGTGCTGGTCCTGCAGAACAAGGCCTCGGTGCTGCGTGAAAAGGACATCATGCAGCCCGACCAGGTGACCACGCCGTCGCGTCACATCTACTTCCCGGTCATGATGATGTACCTGGAAGAGAGCGGCGCGGAGAAATACTATGACGAGTTCGCCACGCGCCTGACCGAGTTCATGGGCGTGGTGCGTAACCCTGGCGTTCTGGCCGATTGCATCGCGATCTCCAAGCACGTCATGGCCCGCGAGTACTACAAGGCGCTCATGCTGAGCCGTAAGTTGATCGATTACGAAGACGAGAGGTTGGGGAATGTCTCTTCGGGCCTACCAGCAGGCGGCGACCAGGACTGAGAATCCGCGCGAGGTCGAGTATCGCCTGTTCGGACAGGTGACTCGCGCCCTCATGGAAGCTTCGCAGGCCGACGTGAACGACATCCAGACGCGCATCCATGCGCTGGACTGGAATCGTCGCGTCTGGTCGGCGCTGGCGACCGATTGCGCCCTGCCCGAGAACACCATGACCAAGGAACTGCGCGCGAGCATCATCTCGCTGAGCATCTGGGTCGGTCGTCACTCGAGCCTGGTCATGCGCAAGGAAGAGGACTTCGAGCCGCTGATCGAGATCAACCGCATGATCATGCAGGGCCTGGCCGCCCGCGCCGAAGCGGCCTGATCCCCTAAGGTCCAGCTCGGCGCCGATTGCCGCCCCTCTTCGGAAAAACCTGCCGCCCGGCGAATGTTGCATTCGCCGGGCGGTTTCGTTTCCGGCCTGCGTTTCGAAATTTCCGTTTTATTTCAGTGGATTGCGATTTGGCCTGAACTGGCCCGCCGCTTGCGATGGTTCCCGCGGGCAAAACGCCCGACCGGCAAAACGCCGGGGCTCTCCACCAAAACGGTAGGTTCCTATGATCGCCAACTCCATCAACACCAATGCCGGCGCGATGATCGCGCTGCAAAACCTGAACGCCACCAACTCGGAGCTGACCACCACCCAGCAACGCATCAACACCGGCAAGAAGATCTCGAACGCCAAGGATAACGGCGCGATCTGGTCGATGGCGGAGATGCAGAGCGCGACCTCGAGCTCGTTGAATGCCGTGAAGGACTCGCTCCAGCGCGGTCAGTCGACCATCGACGTTGCGTTGGCGGCCGGCGACACGGTCACCGACCTGCTCGGCAAGATGAAGGAAAAGGCCCTGGCCGCTTCCGACACCTCGCTCAACACCGCTTCCTTCAAGGCGCTGCAGGCCGACTTCACGTCGCTGCGCGACCAGATCACCAAGGCCGTGACCAACGCCAAGTTCAACGGCGCCAGCGTGGTGGACGGTTCGACCACCAAGCTCGCGTTCCTGGCGAACGAAACCGGCGCGGCGTTCACCGTCACCTCGCGGACCCTGTCCCTCACGGGCATCGGTCTGACGACGACGACGACCTTCACGACGGCCGCTTCTGCGAAGACGATGATCGCCACGATCGATACGGCTCTGCAGACCGCGACCAACAAGCTGGCCTCGCTCGGCA
The DNA here is from genome assembly GCF_056395525.1 of Caulobacter sp. 10L414. NCBI lineage: Bacteria > Pseudomonadati > Pseudomonadota > Alphaproteobacteria > Caulobacterales > Caulobacteraceae > Caulobacter > Caulobacter sp. 10L414. Next base: position 55,830 of record NZ_JBFTJR010000023.1, on the reverse strand, counting down.
CCAACTCGGTGGGCCTGGACATGCACTTGACCTTCATGGGCAAGCTGCAGGACAGCCTCGACGCCGGTGTCGGCAACCTGGTCGATGCGGACATGGCCAAGGAAAGCGCCAAGCTGCAGTCGCTGCAAACCAAGCAGCAACTGGGCGTGCAGGCACTGTCCATCGCCAACCAGGCGCCCCAATCGATCATGTCGCTCTTCCGCGGCTGATCGAAGAAGCGCCGAACCTGGCGACCAAGCGCCGGGCGATCGAAAGATCGCCCGGCGTTTTCTTTTGTTCCGAGGGCTGATTTTCGGTGACCGCTGGTCGGTTTGCGGGTGGGCAATTCGGTCGCATCTGCCGAAACCTGCCCGGCAATATTTGCCGATAGTGCGCCTTGCCCGGCAGAAATTGCCGAGATCGAACGTTCTAAACGAACCTATAACGCCGTAATTTCAATGGTTTAGAATTTTTCGGCGAGTGGGCAGGATTGGCCCGGTAGTTGCTTCCTAGTTCAGCGAGCAAAACGCTCCCGGCAGTCAAAATGACGTCGGACAACCTGAAATAGGAACATATTCGTTATGGCGCTGAACAGCATCAACACGAACTCGGGCGCGATGATCGCCCTGCAAAACCTGAACTCGACCAACAGCGAGCTCAGCGTTACGCAACAACGCATCAACACCGGCAAGAAGATCGGCTCGTCCAAGGACAACGGCGCGATCTGGGCCACCGCCAAGAACCAGTCGGCCACCGCTTCCTCGCTCAACGCCGTGAAGGACTCGCTGCAACGCGGTCAGTCCACGATCGACGTCGCGCTGGCGGCCGGCGACACGGTGACCGACCTGCTCGGCAAGATGAAGGAAAAGGCCCTGGCCGCTTCCGACACCTCGCTGAACACGGCTTCGTTCAAGGCGCTGCAAGCGGACTTCACCTCGCTGCGCGACCAGATCACCAAGGCTGTGACCAACGCCAAGTTCAACGGCGCCAGCATCATCGACGGCAAGACCACGAAGCTCAGCTTCCTGGCCAACTCGGACGGCACGGCCATCACCGTGAACGCCAAGACCCTGTCGCTGACCGGCATCGGCCTGAGCACCACGACCACCTTCACGACCGCCGCTGCGGCCAAGACGATGATTTCCACCATCGACACGGCCCTGCAGACGACGACCAACAAGCTGGCTTCGCTGGGCACCAGCTCGACCGGCCTGGACACCCACCTGAACTTCGTCGGCAAGCTGCAAGACAGCCTCGACGCCGGCGTGGGCAACCTGGTCGACGCCGACCTGGCCAAGGAAAGCGCCAAGCTCCAAGCCCTGCAAACCAAGCAGCAGCTGGGCATCCAGGCGCTGTCGATCGCCAACCAGTCGACCGGCACGGTTCTGAGCCTGTTCCGATAAGGGACGAGCAGGGGGCGATCCTTTCGGGTCGCCCCCGCCTTTCTCGCGGCCTTAGGCCGGGGAGGGGAGCAAAGAGGGCGCCGCTGAACGGCGGTGACAGGAGAGATGGAAAACAAGGCCGCGCTGCCGGCTCAGGTTCAAGAGCCGCCCGCGCAAAACCAGATCATTCCCATGACCGTCCCAGGCAAGGCCTCGGACGGCGAAGTCGTTTCCGGAACCGGCAAGGCCGAGGCCCGTAAGCCCGCCGAGCAGAAGGTCGTCGATGACGGCCCCCAGCCTGGCGACCTGCGTCTCGTGATCGAGCAGGACACCGACAGCGGCGTCTACGTCTACAAGACGGTGGATCGGCGGACGGGTGAGACCCTGAAGCAGTATCCGCGCGAGGACGTGCTGCGGTTCAAGGAGTCGGCCTCCTACGGCCCCGGCGCTATCTACGACGGCCTGACCTAACAGGCCCTCGCGCGCCACGATCTGGATGCACGCTTGCGGCGCGACGTCGCAGGCGCATCATGGTTTACGCGCGTTAACCATATTCTTACTCCCCGGGCGGCAAGTTCACGGCCGATCCGCTCGGGCGTCGAATCGCGCACCGAGCTCCTCGTAAATCGGCGAGAACGCCGTTCGGAGATCGTGATGACGCTGAGCGTGAACACCAATCAGCCTGCGCTGATCGCCCTGCAGAACCTGAACAAGACCAACGACGAGATGCAGGGCGTCCAGACCCGCATCAACACCGGTCTTGCGATCTCCAGCGCCAAGGACAACGCCGCCGTCTGGTCGATCGCCCAGGACCAGCAGGCCGACCGCTCCGCCCTGGCCTCGGTCAAGATGAGCCTGGACCGCGCCACCTCGATCGCCGACGTCGCCCTGACGGCCGGCGAGTCGGTCTCCGACCTGCTCAACCTGATGCGCGAGAAGGTGGTCGCCGCCAAGGACAGCTCTCTGTCCACCCAGGCCCGCACCGCCCTGAACGCCGACTTCCAGGGCCTGCTCAGCAACCTGACCCAGGTCGTCGACAGCGCCACCTTCGACGGCGCCAACATCCTCGACGGCAGCCAGACCAACGCCATCACCTTCCTGGCTGACGCMGACGCCCAGACGGTGATCTCGCTGAACCTGYAGACCCTGTCGCTGGGCAGCCCCAAGAACAGCCTGCTGGCCGGCGACAGCATCGCCACCCTGACCCAGGCCACAGCGGTGCTGGCGCGCCTCGACACCACGATCGCCACGGTCAACCAGGCGGTCGGCTCGATCGGTTCGCAAGCCAAGCAGATCGACGCCCACAACACCTTCGTCTCGAAGCTGTCGGACGTGCTGGAGACCGGTGTCGGCAACCTGGTCGACGCCGACATGGCCAAGGAAAGCGCGCGCCTGCAGGCCCTGCAGGTGAAGCAGCAGCTGGGCGCCCAGGCGCTGTCGATCGCCAACGGCGCCCCGCAGATCATCCTGTCGCTGTTCGGCAACGGCTGACGCAAGCGCCTGCCGGTACGTAATTGTCATACGAAACGCCGGTCTTTCGCTAGGCCGGCGTTTCTTGCGTGGTTACTGTGCTTCCTGCAGCGCAAGGGGATTCGCTTGGCATGATCGAACTGCGGGACTTGAAGGACGAGGACGAGGCGGTGCTGTTCCAGTGGCGCGCCGAGCCCGAGGTCGACCGCTGGATGTCCGACGCGGCGTTCCCCAGCCACGAGGCGCACGCCGCGTGGTTCGAAAGCCTGCGCAACGATCCCGACATGCGCGGCTGGATGATCGTGCGCGCCGGCGCTCCGGCCGGCCTGCTGACCCTGACGGGCCTTCAGTCGCACCACCGCCGCGCGGGCTGGAACTGGTTCGTCGGCGCCGCCGACGCGCGTCGGCGCGGGGTAGGGCGGGCGGCCCAGGTTCTGGGTCTAGACCGCGCCTTCGGCGAGCTTGGCCTGCACAAGGTGTTCGCCGAGGTCATGGCCGACAACGACGCGGCGCTTAAGGCCCAGTCGGCCTCGGGCTTCCGTCGCGAGGGCTATCTGCGCGGCCACGTGCTCAAGAACGGCGAGCCGCGCGACGTCGTGCTGCTGGGCATCCTGGCCGAGGAATGGGCCGAACTGCGCGAAGAGGCTCGCCGCTCGTTGAGCGACGCGCACCTGATCGCGGCGTGATCGAGACTATTCACACGTCTTAACGAAACGTCAGCGTTCGTATCCGATCATTGCCACGCGTGGCGTAGTGCGCCCTTTGTGGAAGCCGTCGTGATCACTTTCGACACCAGTTCGCTGCTGAGCTACTACCAGGCCAAGCTTGGTGTGGGCACGGCCGCGTCCGCGCTGTCGTCGGGCACGACCAGCTCCACCTCCACCGCCAAGCAGGGCATCCCGGCCGCGCCGTGGACCACGGTGACCACCGAGCCCAGCGATCTGGTCAAGGCGGCGCTGAACGGCCGCAAGTTCGTCGACGAAGGCGCCGCCGAGGCCGCCGCGCCGGGCATCAAGGGCGACTACAAGAAGCTGTTCTCGGCCTATCAGGCGCTGAACACCCTGACGGCGATCGCCAACCGCGCCAGCGAGAAGAACGTTTCCGACAGCGAGATCAAGCGCCTGCAGACGGCGCTGACCAAGGGGCTGACCGAGCTCACCAACTACGTCCAGAGCGCCAACACCGAGGGCATGCGCCTGACCACCGGCGCGGCCATGACGCAGGACAAGTCCAAGGTCGGCGTGCCCAAGAACGTCTATGGCTACGTCACCAACACGCTCTACAGCGGCCAGTTCGACGACGAGGTCCCCGCCTTCAAGGGCGACCAGAAGTTCACGATGTCGGTCACCAAGTTCGGCGAGACCCAGAACCTGACGATGGACCTGGCCGAGATGGGCTCGACGCCGCGGACGATGTCCAACGTGGTCAGCTTCTTCAACAGCAAGCTCCAGGCCGCCGGCTACAACACCACCTTCGCAGTCGAGCGCACGCCCGGCGTGGAGCGCACGACGACCGTCAACGGCCAGACCGTGAAGCTGCCGGCCACCGGCGACGACTTCGCCCTGCGCATCCGCGGCGATTCCATCGAGAAGCTGAGCTTCACCGCCCCGGCCCCCAAGCCGGCGGTCTACATCACCACCGAGGCCGGCAATCCCGACCCCGACAAGGACACCAAGACCGACGACGCGGTCATCGAGAACACCCTGACCAAGTACGGCACGGGCTCCAGCGCCGGCGTGGCCGGGGCCAAGGTGTTCTCCGACACGCTGGAAGGCACGGTCGCCAAGATCCACAAGACCGTCACTGGCCCCGACGGCTCGATCTACGTGCTGGCCGACGTCGAAAAGAGCGTCGAGAGCCAGACCATCAAGGGCGACCAGGACGTCGCCCTGCTGAAGTACGACTCGGCCGGCAAGCTCCTGTACGCTCGCAGCCTGGGCGCGGCCGACACCGCCACCGGCTACTCGATCGCGGTTTCCGACGACGGCAAGGTCGCCATCGCCGGTTCGGTGGCCGGCACGCTGAACGGCGCTACGACCGGCCCGATCAACTCCGACAGCAACGGCACGGTCACCGACAGCTTCGTGTCGCTGTACGACGCCAATGGCGACGAGGCCTGGACCGTCCGCCGCGGCGGCCTGCTGGAGGACGAGGCCACCGCCGTGGCCTTCGGCGAGGACGGCGTCGTCTACGTGGCCGGCCGCACCAAGTCGGACCTGCCGGGCGCGACCGGTTCGGCCTCGCAGGGCGGCTACGACAACTACCTGACCGGTTTCGCGACCGATATCGCCGGCACGCCCAAGGCGCTGTTCACCACCCATTTCGGCAGCGCCGAGAACGACACCGTGTCGGGCATGGTCGTCGACGGCGGCAAGGTGATCGTGGCCAGCAAGGAAGGCAGCCAGGCCAAGCTGCGCAGCTTCGACGTGGGCACGACCGTGGTCACCGAGAACCGCACGTCGCTGAATTCGGCCGGGATCTACGAGACCAAGGCCGTCACCTACACCAAGGCCGCCACCATGACCGTGGGCGCGGTGCGCGACCTGGGCACGCTGAAGGGCGGCGACATCGCGGGCATCGCGATCGACGACGGCCAGCTCTACATCGGCGGCTACACCACCAACGGCGAGCTGTCGGTGGGCAACGTCACCTCGGCCGCTTCTGGCGGCTCGGACGGCTTCGTCGCCCGGATCTCGCTCGACCTGAGCGACACCGCCGACGACACCATGGCCTATTACGGCGGCACGGGCGACGACACCGTCACCGGCATGGCCGTCTCGAACGGCCAGGTCTGGCTGGTCGGCGCGGCCGGCAAGGACCTGGCGGGCCTGCCCACCGTCGGCACCAAGGACGGCTATGTCGCCCAGATCGACATGGACACCGGCGCGGCGTCCTGGGAGCAGCGCCTGACCGGCAAGGACGGCTACGCGACCCCGACCTCGATCGCCGTCGACGCCTCCGGCTCCAGCGCGCTGGATGTCTTCGGCCTGCCGCGCGGGCCGATGAACTTCACCCAGTCGGACAAGATCGTCTCGGCCACTTCGGCCCGCCCGGGCGACACCTTCCAGATCCGCACGCGCGAGCGCGGTCCGCTGACCACGATCACCATCAGCGCCAGCGACACGCTCGAGACCCTGGCCGACAAGATCCGCCGCGCCTCGGGCAGCGCGGCCAAGGTGTCGATCAGCAGCGACGGCAACATGCGCAAGCTCAGCATCACGCCGGCCTTCAAGACCTCGACCGTCGAGATCCTGCCGGGCAAGGGCGACAGCGACGTCCTGGATGCGCTGGGCCTGGCCGCGGGCGTGGTGCGCAACACCAAGACCGAGAGCGGCCGCACCGTCTCGGCCGACGGCAAGGGGCCGGTCTACGGCCTCAAGCTCAATCTCGACATGAGCCTGGCCGACGCCGAGTCGCGGGCCACGACCGCCGACCTCCTGAAGTCGGCCACGGCGGCGATCCGCAACGCCTATCGCGAGATGGCCGACATCGCCAACGGGGTGAAGGTCGACACGTCCTCGACCAACAGCGCCACCACCGGCACGGCGCCTGCCTACCTGACCAACCAGATCGCCAACTACCAGGCCGCGCTCGATCGTCTGACCGGCGGTTGACAATTGTAAGCGCTCCACGGCGCGGCGACGCTTGAAACCGTCATCGACGCGTCGTAGCCAGGGGGCATGGAACTTCTCAAAGACCGACGCGTGCTGCTGGGCGGCGGAGCGGCCCTGGCTGTGATCGCTGGCCTGGGCGTGGCCTTCGCGCTGATGGGCGGCAAGGACCGCAAGCCGGCCGAAGAGCCGCCGGCCTCGCGCGCCGGCTTGATCGTCGAGACCGGCCGTCCGGACGACACCAAGCTGAACGATCCGGCCCGTCCGCTGCGCTGCTTCGTCGGCGGCCAGTTCGTCGGCGAGACCACCCTGGCCGAATGCGCCAAGAAGAACGGCGTGGCCACCGGCGCCCTCGACGTCGGGGTCGATGAGACCGGGGCCCTGGCCGCGGCCGACCAGGCCGGCACGGTCCTCACCCCGTTGCCGCCGCCGGCCGTCAGCGCGCCGGTCGCGACCGCCCCGACGCCCGCGCCCACAGGGCCGACCGCGGCCAGCAGCGCGCCCCTGGCCGTCTGCCAGCGCTATTCCGGCGGCCAGTGGAACAAGCTGCCGGGCGAGATCACCCAGAACGCCTGCATCCAGCAGCTTTTCGCCGGCAAGTGCGAGCGTCCCGGCGGCGCCACCTACGGCCGTTGGGGCGACGAGACGCTGCGTCTGCTGCCGGGCCGCGTCGAGGCTTCGTCCGACAACCGCTCGTTCCATCTGGTGGTCGAACAGTCCGCCAACTGCGCCATTCCCAGCGTCGGCTGAGCCGAAGGAGTTCTCTGATGCGTGTTTCCTCCATCGCCGCCGTCCTGGCGCTCGGCGTCGGCGCCATCGCCCTTTCCGGCTGCGTGAAGCAGACCAAGGCTCCGTTCGACCAGGGCATCTGCAACCACGTGATCGAGAAGAACGACGGCACGCTGCAGTTCAACCCGGTCGAGCGCAACGTGCCCAACATGGAGACCTGCGCGGCCACGCTGGAAGGCATGCGCATCCGCTTCATGCGCATGGGCCTGCGCCGCGAGCGACTGACCGGCTCCTACCAGGGCAAGTTCATCTTCGTTGAGAAGGAGGGCATCTATCTGGGCGACAGCTATGAAGGCGCCCGGTTCATGTCGCTGGTCCGCACGGGCGACGGCCGCCTGGCGGTTCCGGGTGCGCTGCCGGCGCGCTGATCGCTTGAATTGAGCAGGAGAGGGCGGTGGATAACCGCCCTCCGTTCACAGGAACGTTTGTAGAACAAATCTTGCTTYTCTGTTTGCCGAGTCGTTAACGTCCTGGCTTCGAGATTCCGGCGCGTTGGGTCGCCGGGCGAGAGAACAGGGCATCGCCAATGGCTGGCAGCGTCAACAAGGTCATCCTCGTCGGCAACCTCGGGGCCGACCCCGAAATCCGCACCCTCAACTCGGGCGACCGCGTCGCCAACCTGCGCATCGCCACGTCCGAGACCTGGCGCGACCGCTCCAGCGGCGAGCGCAAGGAAAAGACCGAGTGGCACCGCGTGGTGATCTTCAACGACAACCTGGTCAAGGTCGCCGAGAGCTACCTGCGCAAGGGCTCGACCGTCTACATCGAGGGCGCCATCCAGACCCGCAAGTGGACCGATCAGCAGGGCCAGGAAAAGTACTCGACCGAGATCGTGCTGCAGAAGTTCCGCGGCGAGCTGACCATGCTGGGCGGCCGCGGCGACGGCGCCGGCGCCGGCGCTTCGTCGGGCGGCGGCGGCTATGACGACGGCTACGGCCAGGGCGGTGGCGGCGGCTACGGCGGCGGTCAGGGCGGCGGCAACTTCGGCGGCGGCGCTCCGCGCAGCCAGCCCAGCGGCCCGCGCGAGAGCTTCTCGGCCGACCTGGACGACGAAATCCCGTTCTAAGCATCCGTCATCGGATGAAAACGAAGAGGCGGCCGGTTCCGGAAGGGGCGGCCGCCTTTTCTTTGCGCGTTCGGCGCCGGAGAGCGCGGCGCCGGAGGTCGCAGGCGCGATCGGGAAGGCTGCGGGTTTGACGGGAAGGGCGCGGCGCCATGGGGTGTCGTCAGGCAGTGCGTCGCCCGGCGCCGTTTGGCGTCAAATCCAGATCCGTATCGAACTGCCTCGCCGTCAGTATGCGGGGCGGGCGGGATCGGTGTTTCTCCGTCCTGTCGAGTAACGGTGCTGGTGCATATTAAATGATCTCGTTTGTCGCTGACGGAACCACGAAGAAAAGTGGGCTACTGTAACGGCGATTTCTGTTTTTTGACCTGCGGTCGGGAGCCAGTCTCGCCGTGGGGGTCAGAAAGCAGGGGATAGCCGTGATCCAAGCCAAGTCGAACCAGCGTGCGTTTCGTCGTCTGAAGGCCGCCTTGCTGGCGGCCAGCGTCATGGGGGCCGGCGCGCCGGCCTTCGCCGAGGAAGATCCCAAGGGGCGGGCCGACGAGGTCGACGCCGTGGTGGTCACCGGCAAGCGGGTGTCGGAGGCCAGCGTGGCCATCGGCACCGACCAGGCCACCGCCACCGTCTCGATCACGCGCGAGGCGCTGCTTTCGGCGCCGGCCGGCGTGACCGGCCTGAAGATGCTGGAGAGCCTGCCGGGCTTCAACGTCCAGGCCAACGACGCGCTGGGCATGTACGAGTTCGGCAACTCGGTGTCGGTGCGGGCCTTCAACTTCCAGCAGATCGGCTTCCTGCTCGACGGGATCCCGATGGGCCGCAGCGACCAGTTCGGCGGCAGCCCGATCTATCGCTATGTCGACAACGAGAACCTGGCGCGGGTGCAGGCCTCGGCCGGGGCCGGCGATGTGTCGCTGCCCAGCTACGCTTCGCTGGGGCCGGTCGTCGACTATTTCAGCAAGGCGCCTGACGCGCAGGCCGGCGGCTCGATCAGTCAGACCCTGGGCGAGGACAACCTGCGCCGCAGCTTCCTGCGCCTGGAGAGCGGCAAGATCGGCCGGCTGTCGGGCTATGTCGCCGGATCATGGATCAAGGGCGACCTGTGGCGCGGTCCCGGCTTCATCAAGCGCGAGCACTATGAGGGCAAGATCGACTACGCCTTCGAGAGCGGCGGGAACCTGACGTTCCAGACCGTGCACAACGACTATTTCGACTACGACTCCCCGTCGATCACCAAGGCCCAGTATGCCGGAACGGCGGGCGACCTCTTCGGGCGCAAGGGTAGGGACTTCGCCTATCTCGGCTATGTGCCCAACCTGCCGGTGACGGCCCCGGGCGTGGCGTACTCAAACGCGGCCTACAACCAGTACTACAAGTTCGCGGTCAACGCCCGGCAGGACCATCTCTACGGCCTGTCGCTGAACAAGCCGATCGGCGAAGCCTTCGAGATCCGCTCGACTGCCTACTACGAAGACAAGGGCGGCTACGGCGTCTCGCCCGAGGCCTATTCGGTCTCGCTGGGCAGCTACAACGCCGAGAGCGCGTTCGTGCCCGGCCTGACCGCGCCCAAGGGCCTGCAGTACGGCCTTTCGGGCGTCGACGGCACGCGCAAGGGGATCACCGTCGGCGGAACCTGGCGGGCGGGGATCCACACCCTCCAGGCCGGCGTCTGGCTGGAGAAGGACGACTACCACCGCACCCAGGCGCGCTATAACACCCAGAACGGCGATCCCGACGGCACGCCGCTGCTGAACGAGCCGGTGCACCTGCAGCGCAACTACACCTCGACCCGCGAGACGACCCAGTTCTTCCTCAAGGACACGGTCCGCCTGCTCGACGACAAGCTGAAGGTCGAGCTGGGCTTCAAGGCCACCGACATCGACTACGAGATCGCCGGCTATCGCAATCCGGCCGACTACATCGCCCGGCGCCAGCCCCGGATCACCGACAACTGGAAGGACAGCTTCCTGCCGCAGGTGGGCCTCGTGTACTCGATCAACAGCCGCGACCAGGTGTTCGCGTCGTACTCGGAGAACCTGGCCCTACCGCGCGGCGCCGACGACATCTTCTCGGCCGCCAGCCCGACCGTCCCCGGGCCCGACGCCGAGACCTCGCAGAACCTCGAGATCGGCTATCGCGCCAACCGGCCGACCTTCAACGCCTCGGTCGTGGCCTACTACACCGCCTTCGAGAACCGCCTGCAGTCCTACGCCTCGGTGGTGCCGGGCAGCACGACGACCGAAACCTTCTTCCAGAACGTCGGCGGCGTTGAAGCCCACGGGGCCGAGTTCAGCGGTCAGTGGAAGCCGCAGCTGCTGGGCGGCAAGGTCTATTTCAACGCCAACCTGTCGTACAATCGGGCCGAGTTCGAGAACAACTTCGGGACCAACGTCATCGCCGGCAACACGCTGCCGGACTTCCCGACCTGGCTGTTCCAGGGCGGGGTGACCTGGGAGCCGACCGACTGGGCGCTGGTCAACGTCTCGGCCCGCCACCTCAGCGACCGCTACACCAACTTCACCAACACCGAGCAGACCGACGGCTACACGGTCTGGAACGCCTATGTGGATCTGGGCGACGGCTTCGGCGTGGGCCCGCTGAAGCAGGTCAAGGCCCGCATCAACGTCGACAACATCTTCGACGAGGACTACCTGGGCACGATCAGCACCACGGTGAGCACGGCCGCCAGCTTCCGGCCGGGCTCGCACCGGACCTTCCAGGTGACGCTGTCGGCCGACTTCTAGGCCGGCTCGACCAGATGCGCCCGCACCAGGGCGGCGACGTGGCGCACGGCCAGGTCGTCGTCGCGGCGGGCGTGCCAGGCCATGTGCAGCGGAAAGCCCTCGACGGCGATCGGCGGCTCGAACACCGCGAATGCCTCGCTTCCCTGCGCCGGCAGGCAGCGGCGGGGCAGCATGGCCACCAGATCGGTGGCCAACAGCAGCGGCGGCGCCATGCCGAAGCTTGGAACCACCACGCCCACGCGCCGCTCGCGGCCGTGGGCGGCCAGGGCCTGGTCGAGTGCGCCGCGGGTCTCGCCACGTCCCGAGACCAGCACGTGCGGCCAGGCCAGCCAGCGGTCGAGGTCGAAGGCTTCGGCGGCGGGATGGTCGGCGCGCATGGCCACCACATAGGTCTCGAACAGCAACTGCTCGCGGCGGAAGGCGCTGTCGACTGCCGGAAACACCGAGACGGCCAGGTCGCTGTCGCCGCGCGCCAGACTGTCGAGCGCCGCGGCCGCGCCGTGCCAGGGCTGGATGACGAGGTCGATCCCCGGCGCGCTGACGGCCAGGTCCGCCAGCAGGGCGGGGGCCAGCATGGCGGCCGGATGGTCGGCCATGACGATGCGCACGGCGCGGCGCAGGGTGGCGAGATCCTGTACGGGCGGGCTGATCACGGCTTCGACGTCGGCCAGCAGGGCCCGCAGCGGGCCTCGCAGGGCCTCGGCCTTCGGCGTCAGCTTCATGGCCCCGCCGGAGCGCTCCAGCAGCGGGTCGCCGAACAGGTGGCGGCAGCGGTCGAGAGCGCTGGAGGTCGCCGGCTGCGACAGGGCCAGGCGCGTGGCCGCCCGCGTGACGTGCGCCTCGTCCAGCAGGGCGTCGAGCACGACGAGAAGGTTGAGGTCGATCCCACGTAAATTCATGAGATCGATTTTATATCATATGGTCTATCCGTTGGAATGATTTTGGCCGTCGACCGATCCTGCTCCTCGCCAACCGGCCAAGGAGCCTTCCGATGACCAAGACCCTGATCCTCGCCTTTCACCCTGATCTGGCTCGCTCGCGCGCCAACGCCGCCATGCTGGGCGCCGCCGCGCGCCTGCCGGACGTCGAGATCGCCGACCTCTACGGCCTCTATCCCGACGGCCGCATCGACGCCGACCGCGAGGTCGCCCGCCTGCTGAGCGCCGACCGCGTCGTGCTGCAGTTTCCCGTCCAGTGGTACGCCACGCCGGCCCTGCTCAAGGCCTGGCAGGACCTGATCCTGACGCGGATGTTCTACCTGGCCTACGACGCCGAGGGGCGCAGGCTGGAGGGCGCGCCGCTGCTGGTGGCCGCTACCGCCGGGAACACGCCGGAGGCCTATGGGCCAGGTGGCATGAACCTCTATCCGCTGGATGACCTCCTGAAGCCTTTGCGCGCCACGGCCAATCGCTGCGGTCTGCCGTGGACCGAGCCGTTCCTGGCCTATCGCGCCAACAGGCTGTCGGATGGCGAGATCGCCGACCTGGCCATGCGCTACGCGGGGCGCCTGTCGGCCTGGATCGCGGCGACGCCGCGCGCGCGGGCCGAGACGGCGATGGCGCTCAGGGCGTGAGCTCAGCCACCACCTGTTCGCACAGGCGATGGGTCTCCAGGGCGTCGAGGGCTGACAGCCGCCGGTCCACGCGCACGGCCGAAAGGAAGGCGTCGATCATTGCCTCGAAGCCGCGCTGGCGGCCGACGCTGGTCCAGTCGCCGCGACGGACCAGATGCTCGCCGCCGGCGAAATCGGTGACGTCGGACAGGTTGACCACCCGGCGCTTGATCCCGCCGCCCATCACCTCCAGCACCTCCTCGTTGGCGCCGCTGGTGCGGTTCATGATCCCGACGGCGTCGAGGCCAGGGCCGGTCAGGTGCAGCATCACGTGCTCCAGCAGGTCGCCGTCACGGCGGCCGCTGATCCTGGCCTCGGTCGCGCCGGGCGCCAGGAAGCGCAGGCTGTCGATCACGTGGATGAAGTCGTCGAAGACCGTGCGGCGCACGCCGTCGGCATGGCCCGTGCGGTTCTTCTGCATCAGCACGAAGGGCGCCTTCAGCGCCGCCGCCTCGACCTGGGCCGGCGCGTGACGGCGGTTGAAGCCGACAGCCAGCGACACGCCGCGCGTTTCGGCCAGGTCGACCAGCGGCGCGGCGGCCGCCAGCCTGTCCGCGATCGGCTTGTCGACCAGCGTGGGTACGCCGGCTTCGATCAGCCGGCGGACAATCGTCGGGTGGACCTCGGTGGCGGCGTGCACGAAGGCCGCGTCGAGGCCCTGGGCCAGCGCTTCGTCGAGATCGGTGTGCAGGCGGTCCACGCGCCAGGCCGCGCCCAGTTCGTCGAGCGTGGCGGTGCTGCGGGTGACGAAGGCCAGCTGCACGTCGGCGCGGGTTCCCAGCACCGGCAGGTAGGCTTTGCGGGCGATGTCGCCCAGGCCGATCATCGCCACGCGCATGCGTCAGAGCCCCTTCGCCAGATGGTCGGCCAGTTCGCCTGCGTCCCAGGCTTCGTCGCGCGGCGCAAGAAAGATCGGCGTCTCGCGCTCGAAGGCGGCCAGGGCCTGGGCGGTCTGGACGAGGTCGGGCGCGTCCAGGCTTTCGCTCATGACGATGGCGGCCACGCGCGCGCCCCGGGCTCGCAAGGCGACCAGCGCGGTCAGCACGTGGCTGATGGTGCCGAGGTACGAGCCGGCGATCAGCAGCACCGGCAGGTCGAGCGCGGCGATCAGGTCGAGATTGGTCGCGTCGTCGGTCAGCGGCGACATGACCCCGCCGGCGCCTTCCACCAGCATCAGGTCATGACCGCCGGCGAGAGCCGCGCGGCAGTCGGCGACCAGGTCTTCGAGCCGCAGGATGTCGCCCTCAAGGCGCGCGGCGAGGTTGGGGGCCAGCGGCGCGAGATAGCGGCGCGGCGAGATGCGGGGCAGGGCGGCCGGGTCGCCCAGGGCCTGCGCGAGCCGGGCCGGGTCGCTGGCGGCCGGATCTGCCGGGTCGAAGCCGCTGACCACCGGCTTGAAGGCGTCGACGGCGACGCCCTTGTGCTTGAGGGCCCGGATCAGGGCGCAGGCGACGTGGGTCTTGCCGATGTCGGTGCCGGTTCCGGCGACGAACAGGGCGCTCACGCCTTGGCTTCCACGTACGGGCGGACGAGGGCGGCGAGGCGCAGGATCTCCTCGTCCGGGTGCTCGGCGCTGAAGGCCAGGCGCAGGCGGGCGGTGCCGGCCGGAACGGTCGGCGGTCGGATGGCCACCACCAGGAAGCCCTCGGCCTCCAGGGCGGTCGAGGCGGCCAGGGCTGCGTCGGCCTCGCCGATCACCACCGGCACGATCGGGCTCTCGGCGCGCGGCAGGCCCGCGGCCTGGGTGAACAGGCGCGCCTTGCGCAGCGGTTGCGCGGCGAAGGCGGGGTCGGCCTCGATCAGGTCGAGCGCGGCGATGGCCGCCGCCGCCGAGGCCGGGGGGAGGCCGGTGGTGTAGACGACGGTGCGCGCCCGGGTCTTCAGGAAGTCGACCACGGCCTGCGAGGCGCACAGATAGCCGCCGTACGAGCCCAGCGCCTTGGACAGCGTGCCCATCTGCAGCGGGATCACCGCTTCGGGGAACAGGGCGGCGGTTCCCTTGCCTTCGCCCAGCACGCCCACGCCGTGCGCGTCATCGACCAGCAGCCAGGCGTCGTTAGCCTCGCAGACCGCCGACAGCCAGTCCAGCGGCGCGACATCGCCGTCCATCGAGAACACCCCGTCGGTGGCGACGATGGCGTGGCGGAAGCTCGCGCGATGCTGCGCCAGCAGCTCGGCCAGGGCGTCGCTGTCGTTGTGGGGGAAGCTGACGACCTTGGCGCCGGAGAGTTGGGCGCCGGCCCAGATGCAAGCGTGGGCCAGCTCGTCGACGAACACCACGTCCTGTTTGCCGGCGAAGGTGGGGATCACGCCGGTGTTGGCCAGGTATCCGGAACCGAACACCACGCAGGCCTCGGTCCCCTTCAGGCGGGCCAGCCGCGCCTCGAGCTCCGAGATCAGCGGGCTGTCGCCGGTGACCAGGCGCGAGGCGCCCGAGCCGGCGCCATAGGCCGCGACGGCCTCCTGGGCGGCGGCGATGACGGCCGGGTGCTGCGACAGGCCCAGATAGTCGTTGCAGGAGAAGGACAGCAGGCGCTTGCCGTCGCGCTCGACAACCGCGCCGGGCAGGCGGCGTGTGGGCTTCAGGCGGCGACGCAGGCTCATGGCCTCCAGGGCCGCGAGCTTGCCGCTCGCGAAGGCGTCCAGACTGTGCATTCCGATTCATATTCCCGTTTGCCCTCGGGGCCGAGCCCGTCTAGGCGGGGCGCCCCTCCGGCGCAACGAAAGGATCGCCATGACCACTCCCGACTGGCTCGCCCAGGGCGCCAAGCACGTGTGGCGGCCCTACTGCCAGATGAAGACGGCCCCGGCGCCGCTTCCGGTCGTGCGCACCCACGGCTCGCGGATCGTGCTGGAGGACGGTCGCGAACTGGTCGACGGCATCGCCAGCTGGTGGACGGCGGTGCACGGCTACAACCACCCCCACATCGCCGCCGCGGTGCGCGCGCAGTTGGAAGCTATGCCGCATGTGATGTTCGGCGGGCTGGCGCATGAGCCGGCCTATCGGCTGGCCGCGCGGCTGGCGGCGATCCTGCCGGGCGAACTGGACCATGTGTTCTTCGCCGAGTCCGGCTCGGTCTCGGTCGAGATCGCCATGAAGATGGCGCTGCAGTTCCACATCAATCGCGGGGAGGCGGGCCGTACGCGGTTCCTGTCGTTCCGCGGCGGCTATCACGGCGACACCCTGGCGACGATGACGGTGTGCGACCCGGAGGAGGGGATGCACAGCCTGTTTTCGGGCGTGATGCCCGCCCAGGTGATCGCCGACCTGCCGCTGGACGACGCCTCCGAGGCCGCGCTCGACGCTTTGCTCGCCGAACGTGGCGGGGAGATCGCCGCCATGCTGACCGAGCCCCTGGTGCAGGGCGCGGGCGGCATGCTGTTCCACGATCCGGAGGTTCTGCGCCGTCTGCGGCGACTGGCCGACAAGCACGGCGTTCTGCTGATCTTCGACGAGATCTTCACCGGCTTTGGCCGCACCGGCGAGCTTTTCGCCATGCAGGCCGCCGGGATCGAGCCCGACATCGTCACCCTGTCGAAGGCCCTGACCGGGGGCACGCTGCCGCTGTCGGCCGCCGTGGCCTCCAGGAAGGTGTTCGAAGCCTTCTGGTCCGACGACGCCGGCGCGGCCCTGATGCACGGGCCCACCTATATGGGCAACGCCCTGGCCTGCGCCGCCGCCAACGCGTCGCTGGATCTGTTCGAGGCCGGAACCTGGAAGGCCGACGTGGCCCGGGTCTCGGCGGCCTTGAAGAAGGGGTTGGAGCCGTGCCGATCGGCGCCCGGCGTCGTCGACGTGCGGGTGCTGGGCGCCATCGGCGTCGTGGAATTCGCTTCGCCGGTGGCTGTCGGCGCGCTGTGCCAGGCCTTCGCGGCCAGGGGCGCGTGGATCCGTCCGATGGGCAAGGTGGTCTACCTGACGCCGGCCTTCACGACGCCCGACGCGGACCTCGACATCCTTCTGTCGGCCATTCGCGAGGTCATTGGAGCCGGCGGGGTTGAAGGAAGCGGCGTGGTCTGATCCAAGCGGGCCCATGTCCGCGTCCACCGGCCCCCTGACGACGATCGAGCGTCTCGCCATCCTGGCGATCATCCTGACCTGGGGGCTGAACAACGCCGCGGCCAAGTTCGCCACCGCCGCCCTGCCGCCGATGATGGTGGGCGGCCTGCGCTTCGCCTTGGCCCTGGCCTTCCTGTTCCCGTTCGTGCGGCCGCCGTTCCCTGACTGGAAGCGGCTGCTGGTCATCGTGCTGCTGTCGRGGCCGATCCACTTCGCCTTGATCTACATCGCCTTCGGCATGGCCAGGTCGCTGAGCCCGCTGGTGGTGGCCACCCAGCTGTGGATCCCGTTCACGGCCCTGTTCGCCTGGCGGATGCTGGGCGAGACGATGCGGGTTCCCGCGGTCATCGGCCTGGCCGTCGCCTTCGCCGGCGTGGCGTGGATGAGCCTTGATCCGCACGGCGCGGCCGAGCTGCCGGCCATCGTGCTGGGCGTGGTGGCCGCGGCGATCTGGGCGGTGGCCACGGTGCTGGTGCGCAAGACCCCGGGCGTCAAGCCGCTGAAGGTGCAGGGCCTGACCGCCTTCGTCGCCGCGCCGGTGCTGATCGCCATGTCCTTCGCCTTCGAGGACGACGTCGTGGCCAAGGTCTCTACCGCGCCGCCCCTGGCCTGGGCCTGCGTCGTGTTCGCCGGCGTCGTCTCGACGATCGGGGCCAGCGCCCTGCTGTTCTGGCTGGTGCAGCGGCGCGAGCCGGRTCGCGTGACGCCCTATTTCCTGCTGACGCCGCTGGTCTCTTGCACGATCGGGGTGCTGTTCATGGGCGACGCCCTGTCGTTGCAGCTGGTGATCGGCGGCGGCGCGACCATGGTCGGCGTCGCCCTGGTGGCCCTGACCGAGAAGAAGACGCCTCCGGCGACGACGGGCGATCCGGCCTAGTCTTCCTCGCCGTCACGCCACTGCCAGGGCGCGTCGCTCTTCCAGCGGGCGACCAGCATCACGACCAGGGTCATGATCACGACGAACACGCCGACCAGGCGCGGGTGGGCCTTGCCGTAGAGGACGGCCGAGGACAGCAGCAGGCCGATATAGAGGGCGACGACGGCCCAGCCTTCCCAACTGCAGGGCGGCCCCGCGCCATAGCCATGACGCTTGACCCTGAACCACGGCTTGCCGTCGGCCACGTTTCCCCCCGGATAGTGTTATCCGGGCAAGCGTACGCCCAGTTCGCCGGCGAGGTCGCGGACAAATTGCCACGCCACGCGGCCCGAGCGGGCGCCGCGCAGCTGCGACCATTGCAGGGCGCGGCGCTCCAGGTTCTCGACCTGCAGCCCGAAGCGCTCGGCATAGGTGTTGATCGCCGCCAGGTAGGTCGGCTGATCCATGGGCGGGAAGCCGATCCACAGGCCGAAGCGGTCGGAGACGCTCATCTCCTCCTCGGCGTTCTCGGCCGAGGCGATGGCGCCCTGGCTCTCGGCATGGTCGCGCGGCATCAGGTGGCGACGGTTGGAGGTGGCCACGAACAGCACGTTCTCCGGCGGGCCGGCCACGCCGCCTTCCAGCGCCGACTTCAGGGCCTTGGCCGCCGCCGCGCCGTCTTCGAACGAAAGGTCGTCGCACAGCACCACGAAGCGCTCGGCGCGCACCCGCAGGGCGTCGAACAGCGGGGGCAGGGCGGCGACCTCGTCGCGGTCGACCTCGACCAGCTTCAGATCAGGATACTCGGCCGCCAGGGCCATGAAGGCCGACTTGGTCAGCGAGCTCTTGCCGGTGCCGCGCACGCCCCACAGCAGCACGTGGTTGCAGGGCAGGCCGGTGGCGAACCGGCGCAGGTTCTGCAGGAAGCGGTCCTTCTGGCGCTCGATGCCGACCAGCAGTTCGATGTCCATCGCGTAGTCGGGCGCGGGCAGGAAGGCGCCCGAGACCGGCTCGTGCCGGAAGAGGCGCGCGTTCTCGAAGCTGGGCGCGACGGGAGCGGGCGGCGCCAGGCGATCCAGGGCGTCGGCGATGCGGGCGAGCAGGGGCAGGGCGGCTTCGGTCATGGCCACGCTCCTAACGCTCTCGCGCCCTCATTGCAAAAGAGGAGGTGAACGCATAGCTTCCGCCGACTTGGCGGGGACCCTATTTCAGGCGCTCCGCCCGCAGAAATTCGTGGAGACGTTATGAACCCCTCTGGTGGCCTGGAGCAGCAGCTCATCGGCATCGCGCCGATCATCCTCATGGTCGTGCTGTTCTACTTCATGCTGATCCGTCCTCAGCAGAAGCGCCAAAAGGAACACCTCGCGACCCTGAACAACATCAAGCGCGGCGACAATGTCGTCCTGTCCAGCGGCGTGATCGGCAAGGTCGTGCGCGTGGAAGACAAGGAAGTCGGCGTCGAGATCGCTCAGGGCGTCACGGTGAAGGTCCGCAAGGCCATGATCACCGAAGTCTCGGCCAAGGGCGAACCGGCCCCGGCCAACGACCCCAAGAACTGAGCTTAAGTCTAGTTCGTATCAAGCCCGCCCTGGCGCCCCTGGCGTCGTCGAGAGCCTCGTAGTCCATGCTGAGCCTATCCCGCTGGAAGATTGTCCTCGTCACCCTGTCGGTGATCTTCGGCATCGTCTTCACCCTGCCGAATCTTCTGCCGCAGAAGACGCTAGACGCCCTGCCGGGATGGGTTCCCAAGCAGAAGCTGAACCTGGGCCTCGACCTCCAGGGCGGGTCGTACCTCCTTTACGAGGTCGACACCGCCCAACTGCGCAAGGAGCGCCTCGACAACCTGGTCGAAGACGCGCGCAACACCCTGCGCACCGCGGGAATCGACTTCAACGGCCTGGCCCAGACCAACGGCGTGGTCGGCATGCGCATCGATGACGCCGCCAAGGTCAACGCCGCCGTCGCCGAACTGCGCAAGCTGGGCAACCCGCTGGCCACCGGCGTGGGCACCGACGTCAACGTCGCCACACGTGCCGACCAGCGCATCGAGCTGACCCTGTCGGCCGAAGCCGCCCGCGCCGACGCCTCCAAGGCCGTCGACCAGTCGATCGAGACCATCCGTCGCCGTATCGACAGCCTGGGCACCAAGGAACCGACGATCACCCGCCAGGGCGCGGACCGCATCGTCATCCAGGCCGCCGGCGAAAGCGATCCCGAACGCCTGAAGGCCGTCATCGGCAAGACCGCCAAGCTGACCTTCCAGATGGTCGACGAGACGGTCACCCAGGAAGAGATGGCTTCGGGCCGCATGCCGCCCGGCACGGTGCTGGTGCCCGGCGATTCCTATCAGCCGTTCTACGCCCTCAAGAAGCGCGCCGTCGTCTCGGGCGAGGAACTGGTCGACGCCCAGCAGGCCTTCGACGGCCAGAGYGGCCGTCCGGTCGTCTCGTTCCGCTTCAACGGTTCGGGCGCCAAGAAGTTCGGCGACGCCACGGCTCGCAACATCGGCAAGCGCTTCGCCATCGTCCTCGACAACAAGGTCATCTCGGCCCCGACCATCCAGACGCCGATCCTCGGCGGTTCGGGCCAGATCACCGGCAACTTCACCGTCGAAAGCGCCAGCGAACTGTCGCTGCTGCTGCGTTCGGGCGCGCTGCCGGCCCAGCTGAACATCGAAGAGCAACGCACCGTCGGCGCCGAACTGGGCGCGGACGCGGTCAAGGCCGGCGCCATCTCGCTGGCCATCGGCGCGGCGGCGATGTTCGTCTTCATCATCCTGGCCTACGGCCTGTTCGGCGTGTTCGCGGCCATGGCCCTGGTGGCCAACGTGCTGCTGATCGTCGGCATCATGTCGTTCAGCCAGGCGACCCTGACCTTCCCCGGCATCGCCGGCCTGATCCTCACCCTGGCCGTCGCCGTCGACGCCAACGTGCTGATCTACGAGCGGATGCGCGACGAAGCGGCGGCCGGCAGGTCGCCCATGTCGGCGGCCGATACCGGCTACAAGCTGGCCCTGGTGTCGATCCTCGACGCCAACATCACCAGCCTGATCTCGGCCGGCATCATGTTCAGCTTCGGCTCGGGCCCCGTGAAGGGCTTCGCCTGGACCCTGGCGATCGGCGTGTTCACCTCGCTGTTCACCGCCATCATCATCACTCAAGTGCTCATCGGCTGGTGGTTCAAGACCGCCAAGCCGAAGAAGCTGCCGATCGCGTAAGGATCAAAGCTCATGGCTGCTTGGCCCCTCATTCGCCTGATCCCGCGCTCGACCCACTACCGCTTCGTGCGCTGGGCTCCCGTCGCGGCGGTCTTCTCGCTCATCCTGATCATCGGTTCGGGCGCTTCGTTCTTCACCCAGGGCCTGAACCTGGGCATCGACTTCAAGGGCGGCGTCGCCCTGGAGGCCCGCATGCCCACGGCTATCGACCTGGACGACCTGCGCAAGGTGGCCAAGGCCACCGGCGCGCATGACGTGCAGGTGCAGGGCTTCGGCTCGCCTAACTCGGCCATGATCCGCTTCCTGCCGACCGAAGGCGTCAACGCCAACGTCGAGGCCAACCGGATCAAGAGCGAGATCATCGCCAAGTTCCCCGGCATGACCATGCCGGCGCCGACCGTCATCGGCGCCAAGGTCTCGGGCG
Organism: Caulobacter sp. 10L414; assembly: GCF_056395525.1. Lineage (NCBI taxonomy): Bacteria > Pseudomonadati > Pseudomonadota > Alphaproteobacteria > Caulobacterales > Caulobacteraceae > Caulobacter > Caulobacter sp. 10L414. The sequence continues at coordinate 34,626 of NZ_JBFTJR010000023.1, read as the reverse complement.
AGCTCTTGATGGGCGGCTTCAAGGCGCTGGGCATCGCCCTGCTGCTGATGCTCGGCTACATCTGGTTCCGCTTCCAGTGGCAGTTCGCCGTCGGCGCCGTCGTGGCCGTGTTCCACGACATCATCCTGACCCTGGGCATCCTGTCGGTGATGCAGATCGAGTTCTCGATGACCTCGGTCGCGGCCCTGCTGACGGTCATCGGCTACTCGATGAACGAAAAGGTCATCACCTTCGACCGCCTCAAGGAAAACCTTCGCAAGTACAAGACCACGCCGCTGCGCGACATCATCGACCTGTCGGAGAACGAGCGTCTGTCGCGGACGATCATCACCGGCTCGACCGCGCTGCTGGCGCTGGGCGGCACGATGATCTTCGGCGGTCCGGTGCTGTTCCCGCTGGTCTTCACCATGGTGTTCGGCATCGCCATCGGCACCTACTCGTCGATCTACATCGCTCTGCCCCTGATCCTGGTCTGGGGCGTCAAGCGCGGCGACGAGGAAGCCAAGCCGGTCAAGCTCGGCGCGGCCAGCCAGCCGTGAGCCAGGGGCTTAACCCCCGCCAGCCCCCGTCGATCGACGCCTGGGGCGGCGGCGGCTTCCGGGTCTCCGGCGTCTGGCGGCCCGGTTCGCTGCTGGTCATCGACGACCAGCCGCAGGACTGGGCCGTCGCCGGCCTGGCGCAGCTGACGCCCGAGGCCTTCGCCCCGGTCTTCGCCGCCGGCGGCGCGGTCGAGTTCGTGCTGCTGGGCATGGGCCTTGCCAACGCCCTGCCGCCGCGCCCCGTGCGCGACGCGCTGAAGGCCGCGGGCCTTGGTCTGGAGTTCATGAGCACCGAGGCCGCCGCCCGCACCTACAACGTGCTGGCCAGCGAAGGCCGGCGCCTGGCCGCGGCGCTGATCGCGGTCTGACTTGGCGATCCTCCCCCTGAAGGGGGAGGTGGCCCGAAGGGCCGGAGGGGGCAGAGTTTGCTACCCTCGACGGCCGCTTCGACCTCATCAGATACATCCCCCTCCGTCGGCTTCGCCGACACCTCCCCCTTCAGGGGGAGGATCATTTGGCCGACTCTCACTATCCTGCGCGGCAAGACACGGCTCAGGGGGCTGAATTGACTGGGATTCTCACCAACTTCCGCAGCACCATCATCGTCAGCTTCGTGCTGGCCCTGGTGATGGTGTTCGGCTTCGGGCACAGCCCCAACGGCTTCCACGGCGCCTATTGGCAGGCGGTGTTCCGCTGGCTGCACGTACTGTTCGGCATCCTGTGGATCGGGCTGCTCTACTACTTCAACTTCGTGCAGATGCGGGTGATGCCGACGATTCCGGCCGAGCTGAAGCCGGCGGTCAGCAAGTACATCGCCCCCGAGGCGCTGTTCTGGTTCCGCTGGTCGGCCCTGGCGACCTGGATCATGGGCATGATCGTGGCCTTCAGCCGCGGCTACCTGATGGAGGCCATCACGCTCGGCGCCTGGCAGGGCTATCAGCGCGGCGTCGACATGGGCTTCACCTTCATCGGCATGGGCATGTGGCTGGCCACCGTGATGTTCTTCAACGTCTGGGGCCTGATCTGGCCGAACCAGAAGCGGGCTCTGGGGCTGGTGCCGGCCGACGACGCGACCAAGGCCAAGGCGGCCACGACCGCCATGCTGTTCTCGCGCATCAACATGCTGCTCAGCATTCCGATGCTGGTGACGATGACGATGTACCAGACGCTGTTCAACTGATCCGCCCGCCGGATCGCGACGAAGGCCCGCCCATCCGGCGGGCCTTTTTCTTTGGGCCGCTGGTCCGCCGGCACGGCGGGCCTTTCTCTTCGGGCGAGGCGGGGGCATAAGCCGCGCCATGTCCGCCGCCCCCGAAAACCCCTACGATTCCGGCCTCGACGATCTGGTCCGCCGTATGGACAACGATCGCTGGCTGGCCAGCCGCTTCGTCTCCGACATCGCCGCGCGGACCGATGTGGTGGCGCTCGTCGCCTTCAATTACGAGCTGGCCCGGGTGGCCGGCGGGGTGACCAGCGCGCTGATGGGCGAGATCCGCCTGACCTGGTGGCGCGAGGCGATGGAGGAGCTGGCCGCCGGCAAGGCGCCGCGCAAGCACCCGGCCGTCGAGGCCCTGGCCGCCTGCGGCGTCGATCCCGCGGCCCTGGCGGCGATGGCCGAGGCCCGCCTGGCCGACCTGGAGGAGGCGCCGTTCGCCGACGAGGCCGCGGTGCTGGCCTATCTGGACGCCACCGCCGGCGCCCTGGCGGGGCTGACGGCGCGCCGCCTGGACGCCTCGGCCGATCCCGCCGCCGTCCGCGCCGCCGCGCGCGCCTATGGTCTGGCGGGCCTCTGGCGGCTGAAGCTGGCCGGCCGCTCGCGCCTGCCGCTCGCCTGGACCGCCGCCGACGTCGAGGCCCGCGTCGCCCAGCAGCGCAAGATCGCCGGCTCGGAGCTCAAGGCCCTGCCGATCGCGGCCTTCCCGGCCGTGGCCCCCGCCGCCCTGGCGGCGCGCCAGGCCAAGGGCCGCCAGATGGGCGAGCTCGAAAAAAAGGCCCGCCTGACCTGGTCGGTCGCGACGGGCCGTATCTGATCTGGCGTTCCTCCTCCGCTAGGCGAGGGAGGAAGCCGGCCTGGAAGGCCTATTTCGCCGTCCACTGGTTCAGCCAGCCCAGCACCTCGTCGTGCCACTGGACCGAGTTCTGGGCCTTCAGCACCCAGTGGTTCTCGTTGGGGAAGTACAGGAACTTGCTCGGCACGCCCTTGCGCTGCAGGGCGGTGAAGGTGGCGATGCCTTCCTCGAGCGGCACGCGGAAGTCGTTCTGGCCCTGCACCACCAGGGTCGGCACGCTCCATTCGCCCACGTGGTCGGCGGGGTTGAACTTCGAATAGGTGGTGTTCGGCTGCCAGGGCGTTCCGCCGTTCTCCCACTCGCTGAACCACAGCTCCTCGGTCGAGTAGCCCATGAAACGGCTGTCGAAGATGCCGTCGTGGTTCACCAGGCACTTCCACGGCTCCTTCCACTGGCTGGCGATCCAGTTGATCATGAAGCCGCCGTACGAGCCGCCCAGGGCGCAGGCGCGGTCCTGGTCGAGGAAGCCGTACTTCTGGGTCGCGAACGCCCAGCCCTTCTGCAGGTCTTCCAGCGGACGGTCGCCCCAGTGCTGGCTGATGGCGTCGGTGAACGCCTGGCCGTAGCCGGTCGAACCGTGGAAATCGATCATCACCACGGCGTAGCCGGCGCCGGCGTAGGTCTGGGCGTTCCAGCGGTAGTGGAAGAGGTTGCCGAACGAGCCCTGCGGGCCGCCGTGGATCAGGAAGGCCACCGGATACTTCTTGGCGGGATCGAAGTTGGCCGGCTTGACGAGATAGCCGTGCACGGTCTCGTCGTTCCAGCCCTTGAAGCTGAACTGCTCGGCCTCGCCCATGGCCACGCCCTGCAGCTTGTCGGCGTTCAGGCCGGTCAGTTGGATCGGCGCGCCCTTCGGGGCCAGGGCGTAGAGCTGGGCCGGGGTCTTCAGGTTGTCCTGGGCGATCACGGTCGAGCCGCCGGCGGCGCTGAACGCGCCCACGTGGCCTTCGCCGGTCAGGGCGGCGACCTTGCCGGTCTTGACGTCGATGGCGAACAGCTTGGTCTGACCCACATCCTCGGCGGTCGTGTAGATCGTCTTGCCGTCGGCGCTGAAGGTGATCGACTGGGCCGAGTGGTCCCAGGTCGGGGCGACTTCACGCACCTTGCCGTTCTCGCGCACCATGACGCCGAAGCGGTCGGCCTCGAAGCCCGGGCGCTTCATGGCCAGCCACGCCTGGGTCTTGCCGTCCGGCGAGAAGGTCGGCTGGGCGTCCCAGGCCTTGTTCTCCTCGGTCAGGTTGGCCGGCTTGGCCGAACCGTCGACCGGAACCGACCACAGGTCGTAGTTGGTCTGCCAGGGCTCGTCGCGGCCGGCGATCTTGGCCGAGAACACCACGGTCTTGCCGTCGGGGCTGATGGTGAAGTCCTCGTCGCCGCCGAACGGCTTGGTCGGCGAGTCGCCGTCGAAGCCGGCCATCAGGGCCACGGGCTCGCCCGTCGCGACGCCGGAAGCATCCAGTCCGTAGGCGTAGAGGTGATTCTTCGTGCCGTCGTTCCAGGTGTCCCAGTGGCGGATGAACAGCTTGTCGTAGACGACGCCGGTCGTCTTCTGGGCCTTCTTCTGGTCCAGGCGCTCCTGGGTGCAGGCGAGGGTGGGGCAGTCGGGGAAGACGGCCTGGCTGATCACCACCGTCTTGCCGTCGGCCGACACCTTGAAGGCGCCGACGTCGAACGGAGCCTTGGTCACCTGGACGGCGGTCTCGCCCGAAGCATCCGTGCGGAACACCTGGTCGGAGCCGGCGCGGCCCGACAGGAAGTAGATGCTCTTGCCGTCGGCCGACCAGCGGGCGCTGGAGACGCCGCCGTCCGACACCGCCAGGCGGCGCGGGGCGATCTTGGCCTTGAGGTCGGCGACCCACAGCGAGAACGAGGCCTTGTTGGCCGGAAGATCCATCGTCCGCACCAGGTAGATCACCTGGCGGCCGTCCGGCGACACCTTCGGCTCGCTGACGCGGTCCAGCGTGACCATGTCCTTGGCGGTGAAGCCGCGCCCCTGTGCGTGGGCGGTCGCCGGAACGACCGCGAAGGCGGCCAGCGACAGGGCGAGGGCGGAGGCGGCGAGGCGCAAGGTCTTGGTCATGGAAGTCGTGGTCCAGGCGGCAAGGTTGCCAAAAAGCGGCGCGAGCCTAGCGGGGCCTTGCCGGGTAGGCCAGCCCGAAGGGCAAGCTTTGCTCCATGCTGCGGCGCCGTTAGCGAAGGTGGCGGAAATTGGCCTTTCGCGTGACGAAAATGCCATATCCGACAACGACTTATGAAGGTAACAATCCGAAACAGGACTTGCGTTGCTGCGTCGCGGCGAAGCTCGTAGACGGTAAATGGGGACGAATAGGCGGCCGCAGAGCCGCTCCCAAGTTTACAAAGGTTTCTCGTGTCGGTTTCGCCTTATCATCAGCACACGGTCGCTGGACCGGTGATCTTCGCAGGGATCGGCCTGCACACGGGCGCGCACGTGCGCGTCGCCGTGCGCCCCGCCGCTCCCGACAGCGGGATCGTCTTCGTGCGCACCGACGTCCATGACCGCGACAACCGCGTGCCGGTTCGCGGCGACGCCGTGGTGCAGACCCAGCTGGGCACCGTCATCGCCAACGCCGCCGACGTGCGCGTCTCGACCATCGAGCACCTGATGGCGGCCCTGGCCGCCCTGTCGGTCGACAATTGCGTCGTCGAGCTCGACGGTCCCGAAGTGCCGATCATGGACGGCTCGTCCGAGCCCTTCGTGCAGATCCTCGACCGCGCCGGCCGCCGTCGCCAGGAAGCCGCGCGCCGCTACATCGAGATCCTGTCGCCGATCGAGGTGATCGAGGGCGACAAGCGCGCGACCCTGACCCCGGCCGAATCCTTCGAGGTGGCCTTCGAGATCGCCTTCGCCAGCAAGGCCATCGGCCGCCAGCGAGTCGACCTGGTCATCGACGAGGCCAGCTTCCGCAAGGAGCTGTCGAACTGCCGCACCTTCGGCTTCCTGCGCGAGGTCGAGGCCCTGCGCGATATCGGCCTGGCCCGCGGCGGCTCGATGGAGAACGCCGTGGTCATCGACGGCGACCGCGTGCTCAATCCCGAGGGGCTGCGCCGCTCGGACGAGTTCGTGCGCCACAAGGCCCTGGACGCCGTCGGCGACCTTTATGTCGTTGGCGCTCCGATCCTTGGCAGGTTCGAAGGAATTCTCGCCGGACACGGCCTCAATAACGCCGCTGTTCGTGCATTGATGGAGCAACCGCGCGCTTGGCGCTGGCGCGCCTATGCGCCGGAGCTGGCCGAAGCGGTCTGATCAAAACGGGGGATCGCTCCCGCCGCTCGGCTTTCGTTTGCGCCCGCATCGACGTGGTGTAGAAGCCTTGGTTCGGCGCGGGGGCGCGCAAGGTTGCTTCGAGGGTGAGAGAGTCCGTGCTTCGCAAAATCTCGGGACGTTCGGCCGTTTCCATCGTGGCCGTGCTCGCCGCTCTGTCGGTGACCGCCTGCGCGGGCAAGCCCAAGAAGCCGACGCTTGTCTATGAAGAGCGTCCGGTCGAGCTGCTGTATTCCACCGGCGCCAATCGCCTGGACCGCGGCAACTGGAACGAGGCCGTCGACTACTTCCGTGAAGTCGAGCGCCAGCACCCGTATTCGGAATGGTCGCGCCGCTCGATCCTGATGACCGGCTACGCCCACTACCAGGGCAACCAGTACGCCGACGCCATCGGAGACGCCGACCGGTTCATCTCGCTCTATCCGGGCAACCCGTCGGCCTCGTACGCCTACTATCTCAAGGCCATCTGCTATTTCGAGCAGATCGTCGACGTGTACCGCGACCAGGCCGCCACCGAGCAGGCGCTCGCCGCGCTGCGCGACGTCGTCCAGCGCTATCCCAACAGCGAGTACGCCCAGGACGCCCGCCTGAAGATCGACATGGTCAACGACCAGCTGGCCGGCAAGGAGCTGGCCATCGGTCGCTGGTACCTGCGCGACGGCAAGACCCTGTCGGCCATCGGCCGCTTCAAGACCGTCGTCGACCGTCACCAGACCACTTCGCACACGCCCGAGGCGCTGTATCGCCTGGTCGAGGCCTATCTGACGCTGGGCCTGACCGAGGAAGCCAAGCGCAACGGCGCGGTGCTGGGCTACAACTTCCCGGGCGATCGCTGGTACGCCGACGCCTACAAGCTGCTGAACGACGCGGGCCTGAAGCCGGCCGTCGAGCCGCTGAAGGCGGGCAACAAGCGCAACCTGCTCGATCGCACCTTCAACAAGGACAAGGGCGGCGCGCTGGCGCCTCCCGGCGAGAAGAAGAAAAAGGGCGGCCTGATGGGCGTCCTGGGGATGTAGGTCCCGGAGATCCAAGCAAAGACGGGCCGTTGCAAAACGGCCCGTTTTTCTTTTGTTCTCAATCGGCTGCGGCTTCCCCTTTGAAAAAGCCCGATTCCCGGTGATCCTTCCGGCCATGCTGATCGGTCTCTCCATCCGCGACGTGGTGCTCATCGAGAGCCTCGACCTGGCCATCGGGCCGGGCCTGACCGCGCTCACCGGCGAGACCGGGGCGGGCAAGTCGATCATTCTCGACGCCTTGGGCCTGGCCACCGGCGCCCGCGCCGATGCGGGCCTGGTGCGTCGCGGGGTGGCCGGCCACGCCAGCGCCACGGCCATCTTCGCCCTGGCGCCCGACCATCCGGCCTTCGCCTATCTCGACGACAAGGGCCTGGACTACGCGCGTGACGAGGACCTCGTCCTGCGTCGCCAGCTGTCGCCCGACGGCCGCAGCCGGGCCTTCGTCAACGACCAGGCCACCAGCGTCGGCGTGCTCAAGGACCTCGGCGGCCTGCTGCTCGAGGTGCATGGCCAGCATGAGACGGTCGGCCTGCTTGATCCGCGCACCCACCGCACGCTGCTGGACGCCTACGGCCAGGTCAGCGTCGGGGCCGTCGCTCAAGGCTGGAGCGGCTGGCGCGCCGCCCGCGAGAAGGCGGCCGAGTTGAAGGCGCTGTCCGATCGCGCCGCCGCCGAGACCGAGGAACTGACCCTGCGTCTGTCCGAGCTCGACCGGCTCGACCCGCGCGAGGGCGAGGAGGCGGCCCTGGCCGAGGAACGGGCGCTGCTCGGCTCGGCCGAGAAGGCCCTGGCCGACATCGCCTCGGCCCAGGACGCCCTGGGCGGCGACAACCTGTCGGGCAAGCTGGCCCAGGCCTTCCGCGCGCTGGAACGGGCCCGCGACCGCGCCGCCAACGCCGGCGCGCCCGCCGACGGACCGGCCATGACCCGCCTGGCCGCCGCCTGCGAGGCCGTCGATCGCGCCCTCGTCGAGGCCCAGGAGGCCAGCGCCGCCATCGACATGGCCGCCGAAAGCTTCGAGTTCGAGCCCGATCGCCTGGAGAAGGCCGAGGAGCGCCTGTTCGCCCTGCGCGGCATGGCCCGCAAGCTGAACGTGCTGGTCGAGGACCTGCCGGCCGTCCGCGCCGACTTCGCCGCGCGCCTGCAGGCCGTCGAGACCTCGGCCGAGGCCCTGGTTGCCGCGGAGGCCGACGCCGCCGAGGCCCGCGAGGCCTATCTCTATGCCGCCCAGGCCCTGTCGGCCGAGCGCCGCGCCGCCGGCGACCGCCTGGCCAAGGCCGTCGAGGCCGAGCTTGGCCCGTTGAAGCTGGAAAAGGCCCGCTTCCGCGTCGCGCTGGAACCGTTGGGCGAAGACAAGGCCGGCCCGTCCGGGCTCGACCGGATCGCCTTCGAGATCTCGACCAATCCCGGCGCGCCGTTCGGCCCGATGGAGGCCATCGCCTCGGGCGGCGAACTGGCCCGCTTCGCCCTGGCGCTGAAGGCGGCGCTGGCGGGGAAGGGCGGCGGTCCCCAGCCGCTGATGATCTTCGACGAGGTCGACCAGGGCGTCGGCGGGGCCGTGGCCGACGCTGTCGGCCTGCGGCTGAAGCGCCTGGCGTCCAACGCCCAGGTGCTGGTCGTGACCCACTCGGCCCAGGTCGCCGCGCGCGGCGACGCCCACTGGCGCATCGCCAAGTCCGGCGACGACACCTCGACCCGCACAAGGGTCGAACCCCTGTCGCCGGCCGAGCGCGAGGAAGAGATCGCGCGCATGCTGTCGGGCGCGGAGGTCACCGAGGCCGCGCGCGCGGCCGCGCGGGCGTTGATCGGCTAGATTCCTTCTCCCGCCTGTTTCTCACCCCTCCCATAGGGAGAGGGAGGGGCCCGCGCCGATAGGCGTGGGAGGGTGAGGGGTTACACCGTTGACGGTCCCCTCCGGAAACGTCTTGCGAAACGCTGCTGCTACGGCCCGTGCGAAAGGGGCAGGGGTTCCTAACCCCTCACCCTCCCATGCTTCGCATGGGCCCCTCCCTCTCCCTATGGGAGAGGGGGCAACTCACAGATCCAGGTCGTCGGCCGCGAAGGCCGCGTTGTCCTGGATGAACTTGAAGCGCAGTTCCGGCTTGCGGCCCATCAGGGTCTCGACCAGGTCCTCGACGCTCTCCTCGTGGCGCGGCAGGGTCACGCGCGCCAGGGTGCGGACCGCCGGGTCCATGGTGGTTTCCTTCAGCTGCGAGGCCATCATCTCGCCCAGGCCCTTGAAGCGGCCGATCTCGGGCTTCTTGCCCTTGAACATCGTGGCCAGCAGCTCGTCCTTGTGGGCGTCGTCGCGCGCGTACTCGGTCTTGCCGCCGTGGCTCAGGCGATAGAGCGGCGGCAGGGCCAGATACAGGCGCCCCGCGCGGATCAGGTCCGGCATGGTGCGGTAGAAGAAGGTGATCAGCAGCGAGGCGATGTGGGCGCCGTCGACGTCGGCGTCGGTCATGATGATGATCCGCTCGTAGCGCAGATCCTCTTCACGGTACTTGTTTCCGCCCTGGGCTCCCAGGGCCAGCATCAGGTCCGACAGCTCCTTGTTGGCCGTGAACTTCTCGCCCGAGGCCGAGGCCACGTTCAGGATCTTGYCGCGCAGGGGCAGGATCGCCTGGTTCTTGCGGTTGCGGGCCTGCTTGGCCGAGCCGCCGGCCGAGTCGCCTTCGACGATGAACAGTTCAGCGCCGTCGACCGCGCCGCCGGCGCAGTCGGCCAGCTTGCCCGGCAGGCGCAGCTTGCGGGTCGCGCTGGCGCGGCTGACTTCCTTGTCCTTGCGGCGCTTGAGGCGCTCTTCGGCGCGCTCGATGACGAACTCCAGCAGCGCCTGGGCGGCCTTGGGGCTGCCGGTCAGCCAGTGGTCGAACGGGTCGCGCAGGGCGTTCTCGACGAAGCGCTGGGCCTCGGTCGTCGACAGCTTTTCCTTGGTCTGGCCCTGGAACTCGGGGTTCTTGATGAACACCGAGATCAGCGCGCCGGCCTGGGCCACCACGTCGTCGGCGGTGATGATCGTGCCGCGCTTCTCGCCCTTGAGGTCGGCATAGGCCTTCAGGCCCCGGGTCAGGGCGGCGCGGAAGCCGCTTTCGTGCGTGCCGCCTTCCGGGGTCGGCACGGTGTTGCAGTACGACTGCATGAAGCCGTCGTGCTCGCCGAAGCCCCGCGGGGTCCAGGTGACGGCCCATTCGACCGCGCCGGCCTCGCCCTCGCGCTCGATGCGGCCGGCGAAGCTGGTCGGGGTGACGGTCTCCAGGCCCTTGGTGCGCTCGGCCAGGAAGTCGGCCAGGCCGTTGGGGAAGTGGAACACCGCCTCGGCGGGCGTCTGGTCGTGGATGCGCTCCTGGGCGCAGGACCATTTGATCTGCACGCCGCGGAACAGATAGGCCTTCGAGCGGGCCATGCGGTACAGGCGCGCCGGCTTGAAGGCGCAGCCTTCGCCGAAGATCTGGTCGTCGGGCTTGAACCGCACCATGGTGCCGCGCTTGCGGCTGGGCTGGATCTTCTCGACCGGGCCCAGGGGCTTGCCGCGGGCGAAGCTCTGGCGGTGCTCGAAGCCGTCGCGCCAGACGGTCACCTCGACCAGTTCCGACAGGGCGTTGACGACGCTGGCGCCCACGCCGTGCAGGCCGCCCGAGGTCTCGTAGGCCTTGCCGCTGAACTTACCGCCCGCGTGCAGGACGGTCATGATCACTTCCAGCGCGCTCTTGCCCGGATGCTTGGGGTGCGGGTCCACGGGCATGCCGCGGCCGTCGTCCTTGACCGACAGGTAGCCGTCGGCGTCGAGCTTGACCTCGATCGACTTGGCGAAGCCGGCGACGGCTTCGTCCATCGAGTTGTCGAGCACTTCGGCGAACAGGTGGTGCAGGGCCCGCTCGTCGGTGCCGCCGATGTACATGCCCGGACGCATGCGCACGGGCTCCAGACCTTCCAGAACCTCGATCGAGCTGGCGTCATAGCCGCCCGACGACGGGGCGGGCGCGGCCTCGACCTTGCCGGGCGGCGGGGGAGGCGGCGGCTGCGGCTTGGGCTCGGGATGCGGTTCGCGGGCGGGCAGGGGCGGGGCGCTCGGCGGCGCCAGGGCGTCGTCGTCGAACAGCGAGAACAGCGAGTTGGGGTCTTTGGAAGACATCGGATGATTTTGCGGCGATTCGGGTGTCTCGCCCCGTATGACCCGAGCTCGCCCCCAAGGAAAGCGCTGCTTGTGGATCAGGCTGCAGCTTCAGTGTGTATGCACGAATGTGACAATCTACACGTGTATTTTCGTTGATATCGCTCGGGGTTGAGCGGATGCTCCTCTCCACCGGCCCGAGCGGCGGCCGGTCCATCGGAAGAGGGAGACGCGTCATGACGACGACGACCGTGCAGGCGACGACGGCCGTGTTCACCACCACCGACTGCGGCGACACCAGCGGAACGGCCAACGGCCTGCTGCCGGTCGGCTCGTCCGTCGCGATCAACGGCAGCACCGACCTCAGCTCGTGCATCATCGGCAACAGCGAAGGCAAGGTCTACGGCATCCAGCTGGTGCCCAACGCCGGCATCTACAGCTACCAGGTGCAGGTCGACGCCCAGGGCCCGTCGGGCATGTTCTCGGGCAGCATCAACCTGGCCTTCACCGACCAGACCGGCGACACCTACAAGCTGGCCATCACCGCCAGCCGTCGCGAGCAGCACACGGTGTCCTACAACAGCGACCGGCCCTCGATCGTGAAGATCACCTGGGCGACCTGACCTCGACAGGCGGTCCTCCGACAGGCCCCGCCGGCGTATCCGTCGCGCGGGGCCGTTCGCCCTTCCGGGGCGAGGTCGACAAGGCTAGGCTCCACCGGCGCGACGCTCGGCGGCTGGCCGGCGATCGGCGCATGTTTCCAGCGTTTTTCCGGATTTCGACAGACGCGCCCGCGAGGCCGTCCGAAAGGGAGGATGTGATGCGTGCGATCCTCGCGCCGGCGATCTGCGCCGGCCTGCTGGCGCTGTCCGCGCCCGGCCTGGCCCTGGCCGACACCGGCTATGCGGCCGCCTGGCGGCCTGGCGGCGGGGCCCAGTGGTGGCGCTCGGGCATGAGCCTCGACCAGTTCAAGGCCCAGGACAAAACCCACTTCAACAACGGCCTGCGCATCCATTCGCTGTCGGTCAGGGACGGGCGGTTCGCGGCGGTCTGGCGGCCGGGGACGGGAACCCAGTGGTGGCGTTCGGGCATGACGCTCGACGAGCTGAAGGCCCAGGACACCACCTATTTCAACCAGGGCCTTCGCCTTACCGCTCTTGAGCTGGACGGCGGCCGGTTCACCGCGGTCTGGCGGCCGGGCGCGGGCGCCCAGTGGTGGCGCACCGGCATGACGGTCGACCAGATGAAGGCCCAGGACCAGACGCACTTCGACAACGGCCTGCGCATTACCCTGCTGGAGGTCGACGGCGGGCGCTACACCGCSGTCTGGCGGCCGGGGTCCGGGGCTCAATGGTGGCGCTCGGGCATGACCGGCGCCCAGGCCGAGGCGCAGGACCAGACCTATTTCAACCAGGGCCTGCGGCTGGCGGCGCTGTCGGTCGACGGCGACGCCTACGCCGCCGTCTGGCGTCCCGGCGCGGGAACCCAGTGGTGGAGCCACCGCCGCTGCACGGTCGATTTCAAGACCGAGGACGCGGCCTATTTCAGCCGCGGCCTGCGCATGGAGTTCATCGAGCAGCAGGCCGACGCCGTCGGCGCCTACCGCTATCCCTGGAAGGCGGGCGACACCCGCAATGTCGGCCAGGGCAACAACAACGCCGGCGGGTCGCACAACGGCAGCCAGGCCTTCGCCTTCGACTTCTCGATGCCGGTCGGAACCCAGATCCGCGCGGTGCGCGGCGGCACGGTCGAGTGGCTGCAGGAAAGCCAGAGCACGACCTACAACCCCAACGCCCCGACCACGCCCAGCAACACGCCGTTCCCGGGCGGCAGCCTGCAGAACTGGGGCAACGCCGTGCGCATCCGCCATCCGGGCGGCTTCACCAGCTGGTACTTCCACATCCAGCAGAACGGCGTGCTGGTGAATGTCGGCGACGTCGTCCAGCGCGGCCAGCCGATCGCCACCTCGGGCAATACGGGGCGTACCTCTGGACCGCACCTGCACTTCCAGGTGCAGGCGGATTCCGCCAACTGGGGCCAGTCGGTGGCCATCAGCTTCAACGACTGCCAGGTCCCGACGGGCGGCGACAGCGTGACGTCCAACAACGTCTGGCCATAGGCGCCGCGGTCTCCCGCGTCCTTCGACAGGCTCAGGATGAGGTTTTCTACTTCCCGAGCCTGTCAATGATCCTCGTCCTGAGCTTGTCGAAGGACGAGGATCACGCACCGAGTTTGAATGCCCGCCTCAAGCCGCCTTGGCCGCCATGCGGGCCAGGGCGCGGCGCTCGATGCTGGCGGCGAACAGCGGCGTCTCGCGGCTGTTGTGGTCGCCGCCGTCCCGCTGACGGGCGTCGGCGGCGTCCGCGAACGGCATGCAGTGCTTGTCGATGAAGTCGAGGAAGGCCTGCGTCGGGTGGGCGACCACGCTGTTGGTGTACTCGCAGGTCGCCTCGTCGATCTTCCTGGCGCTCAGCGTCCAGATCACCTGCACGCGCGTGCGGCCGTTCGGGGTGAAGGCGTCCGAGGTCGACACCATCTTGCACAGGGTCGGGGTGGCGATCTCGGCCACGTAGTGCTGCACCATCAGGGTCTGGCCGATCATCTCGACATTGATCGACATGCGCCGGCCGTCGTCGGTGAAGGTGGCCCCGGCCGAGATGTGGTCGGGCGCGCAGCAGCGCTGGTATTCGGCCTCGGGCAGGCTGAACAGCCACTCGGCGATGTCGATCGTCTCGATCGGCGCGTTGATGACCGCCGTATAGGCCGAGGCCGACAGTTGCTTGTCCGTGATGATGATGTCCGACATTGCCGTCTCCAGTCGTGGAAAGCTTGCCCGAGGCTCCGGATGAGCCCGCCGGGCGACGCGATGACTGTCGGCGCGGAGACGTCGCGGCGGTATCCATCCATGGGTTTGCCGCGCGAAGGCATGGGGAGGGGGCGGCTAGACCTTGGTCTAGAAGGGGCGAGGCGCTCAGTCCTTTGTCCGCGCGGCCTTCAGGCGTTCCACCCGCGCGAAAGAGCGCTCGTCGCGGCCGAAGACCGTCGCCTTGACCGGGCGGCCCCTGGCCTCGGCCTCCTCGACCGTACGCAGCAGCTTGCCGACGCCTGGTCGGCCGCGCTCGCAGCAGATACAGAAGCAAGGCGGTGCGCCATTGGACCCGGGGCGGTGGCGCCAGCCCACGACCTGCGGCGGAACCTTCACCCGCAGGATTTCCGAGGGCAGGATTCGGCGCGAGAGCAGCACTTCGAAGCCCTCGGGAGAGCTGGGCAGGCGCTTGCCGGCCTTCACGGCCCTCGACCGGTCGTCGGCCGCGCGGGCCGTGGTCGGATCGACGGTTTCCGCCGCCAGCATGATCGCCACGGCCTGGGCGGCCGTCACCCGCTGCCGGGGGCTGCCGTAGTGGCCGATCTCGACGGCTTCGTCGTCGGGGACGCGGAAGTAGACGGCGATCATCGTGCCGCCCGCCCCGCCGCGCAGTTCGCGCAGCCATTGGTGCGAGATCTGGAAGTTGCGGGTCACCGGCATGGCGTAGACCTGTCTGGTCAGCTTTCCGGGCGCTATGCCGCCGCGCCGAATGGCGGCGACGTTGTCGTGGCGGGTCAGGTGAACAAAAACCGGCACGGTTCAGGCCAGTTCGCGCCGCATGGCGTAGTTGTGGATCGGCACGCCCCGCACCTCGAACTCCCGCCGCCTGGTCACGGTGAAGCCATGGCGCTCGAACACCGGCCGGGCCAGCTCGCTGGCTTCGACGTAGAGGGCGGCTAGGCCGTGCTCGACAGCGTGTCGGATCACCGTCTCCAGAAGGCGCGAAGCGACGCCTTGGCCGACGAAGTCTGGGTGGCAATAGAGGTGGTCGACATGGCCGTCGGCCTCAAGGTCGACATAGGCCACGGCCTGATCGCCGGCGTCGGCGGCGACAAAGGTCGTGCGGCCGTCGGCGGCGCGGTTCATGACGTCGATCGGGTCGAGCGGCCGCGGCGCCCAGGCGGCCACCTGGGCCGGCGAGTAGCCACGCGGCCCCAGGGCGCGGACGGCGTCGTAGTAGAGCCGGGCCATGCTGTGCGCATCGTCGGCCCGGTAGGGGCGGATGACGATGGTGGCGGCTTCCATCTCTTCCCTCGAAAAGCGACGGCCCGCCTCCGGTGGGAGGCGGGCCGTCTGGTCGTCCTAGCGGTAGGCCGGGGGCAGGCCGTTGTCGCCCGCCGCGTAGCGGTCGCGCAGCTGGCTCTGGCGGCTGTCGGCCGGCTGCTCGACGCCGCCGACGAAGACCTTGTCGGCCCAGGTCGTGGTTTCCAGCGGATCGCCGGTCCAGAGCACCAGGTCGGCGGTCTTGCCGACGTCCAGCGAGCCGATCTGGTCGGCCATGCCCCAGATCCTGGCCGGCGTCAGGGTGATCGCCGCCAGGGCCGCCGGGTAGGGCAGGCCGTTGGCGACGGCCAGGCCTGCGTTCAGGCGCTCCTGGCGCAGGTTGTTGAAGTCCCGCGCGCCGTTGATCGCCACGGTGACGCCGGCCGCGTTCAGGCGGGCGGCGTTGTCGAGGCGCGAGCCCAGGGTCTCGAAGCTGTCGGGCAGGTCGGCCTGGGTGTCGACGATCACCGGCACGCCGGCCTTGGCGATCTCGCCGGCCAACAGCCAGCCTTCCTCGGCGCCTTCCAGCACGATCTTGATCTTCTCCTCGGCCGCCAGCTTGAGGGCCAGGCGGATGTCGGAGGCGCGGTGGGCGCGGATCAGCAGCGGGGTCTTGCCCTGCACGACCGGAACCAGGGCCTCGAGGTCGAGGCGCGAGAGGCCGTAGTCGCGCGTGGCGCCCTGTTCGAAGGCGGCGCGGTTCCTGGCGAACGCGCGGGCGTCCTGCAGGGCCGACTTGACCAGCACGATCGCCGCGCCGCGCGAGCCGCCGGCCGCGCGGGCCCCGGCTTCGCCCAGCGACAGGGTCACGGCGGTCTTCGACTTGGAGACGATGTCGGCTTCGCCGGCCTTGAGGCGCACGAACGCCGCCTGGCCGCCGAACAGCGGGGGATCGCCGCCGCCGTCCTTGCCGGCGGTCATCTCCTCGACCACGCCGTCGTCGGCGTGCTCGTGGGATCCGCCGCCGACGCCCGACAGCACCGGGGTCACGGCCGAGCTGGTGACGCCGCCGTCGCGGGCCAGGCCGATCATCGGCGAGGCCGGATTGACGCTGTAGGCGATGTCGAAGCCGGCCGACAGCGAGCTGCCGGTGCCGTCGTCACGCGTCTCCCGCACGCCGCCGATCTCAGAGGCGCTGATGTTCGACGACGGGGCGACCAGGCCCGGGGTCACGACCCCGCCCTTGGCGTCGATCGTCGTCACGCCGGCCGGCACGGCGACATTGGCGCCGAGGGCGGCGATCTTGCCGTTCTGCACCAGGATGGTTCCCGACGGGATCGCCGCGCTCGACACCGGTTCGATGCGGGCGTTGACGATGGCGAAGGTCTGGGCGCTGGCCGAGCCGGCCGTGACGGCGCACAGGGCGGCGCCGGCGAAGAGGATGGACCGGATCATCAGTTGAACGCTCCCTGGCCGGGCTGGCCGAGCTCGAAGTCGGACTTGGGCTGATAGCGCTTGTCGTTGCGGTCGTAGGTCAGGGCGCCGTCGATATAGACCTGCTCGGCCTGGGCGTAGACGCTGAACGGGTCGCGGTTCCAGACCACGATGTCGCCGGCCTTGCCCACTTCCAGGCTGCCGGTCTTGTCGGCGATGCCCATGGCCTTGGCCGGATTGGCCGTGATCCACTTGATGGCCTCGGCGCGGGTGATGCCGTAGCCGATCTTGTTGCCCGCGGTCATGGCGATCGCGGCCTCCTGGTTGAGGCGCTGGGTCATGATCGGGTCGTCGGAGTGGATGACGACGCAGGCGCCGGCCTTCCAGACCATGGCGGCGTTGGAGTCGACGCCGTCCAGGCTTTCCATCTTGAAGCCGGTCCACGAGGCCCAGGTGGCCGAGCAGATGCCTTCCTTGGCCAGCAAGGGGGCGACCTTGTAGCTCTCCACCGCGTGGTGGAACATGGTGATCTTGTAGCCGAACTCCTTAGCCACATCGATCATCACGGCCATCTCGTCGCCGCGGTAGCAGTGGTTCTGGACCAGGATCTCACCCTTGAGCACGCCGGCCAGGGTTTCCAGCTGCAGGTCGCGCTTGGGGGCGTCGGCCTTCTCGCCCTTTTCCTTCTTGGCGCGGTAGTCGTCCCACTTGCGGGCGTAGTCGGCCGCGTCGATCCAGGCCTTGCGATAGCCGAAGACGTTGCCCATCGCCGTCGAGGGCGTGCGGCCCTTGCCGCCATAGACGCGCTTGGGGTTTTCGCCGCAGGCCATCTTCAGGCCGTAGGGCGCGCCGGGGAACTTCATGCCCTGCATGGTGGTCGAGGGCACGTTCTTCAGCGTCACCGAGCGGCCGCCGAACAGGTTGGCGCTGCCGGGGAGGATCTGCAGGGTGGTGACCCCGCCGGCGCGGGCGCGGTTGAAGCCCGGATCCTGCGGCCACACCGAGTGCTCGGCCCAGACCTGGGCGGTGTTGGGGTCGGTGGCCTCGTTGCCGTCCGACTTGGCCGAAACGCCGGGCGAGGGATAGACGCCCAGGTGGCTATGGGAGTCGATGATGCCGGGCGTGATCCACTTGCCCTTGGCGTCGATGGTCGTGACGCCGGCCGGGATGGCGGTCTCGGGGCCGCCGACGGCGATGATCTTGCCGTCCTGCACGACGACCACGCCGTTCTCGATCTGCTGGCCGGCTGCCGTCAGCACCGTGGCGCCGACGAAGGCCGTCGGGCGCGAGGGCAGGGCGACATAGGTCGACGGGAAGCCCGACGAGGCCTGCCCGTCCAGCCCCTTGGGCAGCGGCTTGGCTTCGGCCTTTTCGGCCGGCTTGGCCGACGTCTCAGGCTTGGCCGTCGTTCCGGTCGTGGCGCAGGCCGAAAGCCCCAGCGCGAGCAGACTGACGGCCGCGGCCGTCGTACCCCATCGTGTCATCAATTTTCCCCGACTCTCGAAGAGGCCGCGAGGACAGACCAATTCAGACCCCTGATCAAGCAGCGCGGCGCCCCATTTTTCCCGGATCGTGGCGTTTGTCTGTCGCGCGTGCTTCGTGCGAGGATCGCGACCTGCGGTCGAATCCGCTTGGGAGGAACACGATGCGCCTGCGTCCCTGGCTCGGCCTGGCGGCCGCTCTCCTGATCAGCGCCTGCGCGGGGCAGCCTGCCGGCCCCTCCACGGGGGCGCCGCCCCCGATGTCGCGCGCCCCGGTCGCCGAAGGCGGCATGTGCGGCGGGATCGCCGGCTTCCAGTGCGGCGAGGGCCTGTCCTGCGTCATGCCGGTCGGGGCCTGCAAGACCGTCGCCGACGCTTCGGGGATCTGCCGCAAGCGTCCGCAGGTCTGCACCATGGACTACCGCCCCGTCTGCGGCTGCGACGGCAAGACCTACGGCAACGCCTGCAGCGCGGCCGGCCAGGGCGTCAGCGTCGCCCACGAGGGCGAGTGCAAGGCCTCCTGACGCAAATGGACCGCAGGCAGGCCATGATCGGCGGCGCGGCGGCGGCTTTGGCCCCATCGCTCGCTGCTGCTGCTGGAGACAAGACGATGTACGGACTGATCGGCCAGATGAAGGCCGCCCCCGGCAAGCGCGACGACCTCGTGGCGATCCTGAAGGAGGGCACGGGCGCCATGCCCGGCTGCCTGTCCTACATCCTGGCGCTTGACCCGACCGACGCCGACGCGATCTGGATCACCGAGGTCTGGACCGACAAGGAAAGCCACGCCGCCTCGCTGAAATTGCCTTCGGTGCAGGCGGCCATCGCCAAGGCCCGCCCGATCATCGCCGGCTTCGGCCATCGGTTCGAGACGACGCCGGTGGGCGGGGTGGGGCTGTAGGTCTGCGGCGGGAACGGTCGTATTCTGCGGCTTGTCGCGATCGGCCTTCCGGCGCGTGTCGTTTTGCTGCTAGGCGGGGCGATGATGCCTAGGTCCGCGCATGGAAGCCCAACTTGATCGAGCGATATGGATGGTCTGATCTGCTGGCCGAGGCTTTCAAGCCTCATGAGCGCGCGGGTCATGCGGTTGGTCGCGTCGTCGTCCAGCAGCGGAACGGCTATCTGGCGGTCACGCCCGAGGGCGAGGTGCGCGCCAAGCTTTCCGGCCGCCTGCGCCATGAGGCCAAGGAGGCCGGCCACCCGGCGGTGGGCGACTGGGTGGCGCTGTCGGTGAACCAGGCCGAACGCACCGCGACCATCCAGGCCGTCCTGCCGCGCCGCACCGCCCTGGTCCGCCGGGCCGCCGACAGCGTGCAGACCCCGCAGGTGGTCGCCGCCAATGTCGATCTGGCCTTCATCGTCACCTCGATGAACGGCGACCTCAATCCGCGCCGCATCGAACGCTACCTGGCCGCCGCCTGGCAGAGCGGCGCGCGCCCCGTGGTCGTGCTGACCAAGTCGGACATCTGCGCCGAGGCGGCGTCGCTCGCCGCCGAGGTCGAGGCCCTGGCCGCCGGCTGCCCGGTCGTCATCGTGTCGGCGCGCGAGAGGCTGGGCCTGGACGCCCTGCTGGCCCACCTGGCCCCCGGCGAGACCTGCGTCCTGCTCGGCTCTTCCGGGGTCGGCAAGTCCACCCTGGTCAATACGCTGCTGGGCGAGCAGCGCATGGCCACCCAGGACATCCGCGAGGCCGATGACCGCGGTCGCCACACCACCAGCCACCGGGAGCTGGCGCTGCTGCCCGGCGGCGGCCTGATCATCGACACGCCCGGCGTGCGCGAGGTGGGGCTGGTCGAAGCCGACGAGGGCGTGAACCAGGTGTTCGACGACATCGAGCGGCTGGCGGAGACCTGCAAGTTCGGCGACTGCAGCCACACGGGCGAACCCGGCTGCGCGGTGCAGGGCGCCATCCAGAGCGGCGAGCTCGACCCCAAGCGCTGGGAGCACTTCCGCAAGCTCGCCCAGGAGCTGGCCGCGGTCGAGGACAAGGCGGCCCGGGCCTTCAAGGACGCCGAGCGCCGTCGCCTGGGCAAGGCCCAGAAGACCTATCGCACCGCCAGAAAGGACGCCCGCGGGGGCGCTTGAGGCCGGACCTGGCTTTCGCTAGCGGCCGCCCTCGACGGATGGACTTTCAAAATATGGCCGCTCTTCCTGGCGAATGGGATTAGGAGAGGGGGTCAACACCTTCGAGAGATGACCCATGCCGGCCTTCACCATCGTCACCACCAGCGCGACCCAAGGCAGCGATTCAGCGGAGGTGAACACCCTGACGGACGAGTTCTCCAACGAGAGCGAAGCCCTGGGTTACGCCCGCCGCATGGCCGACGAGATGCTTGATCTCGCCAGCCAGCTGTCGCTGGACTTCGACTACACCAATGTCGGCCTCTACGAGGGCGATCTGCTCGACGAGGATCTCGACCCGGCCCACGCCGCCTTCAAGGGCGCCTGGGTGCTGGACGAGGAGGGCGCCTCGTTCGTTCCCGCCGACGAGTTCCGCGACGGGATCGCCCAAGCCGAGGCCTGATCTGGCCCGAGCCTGATCTGAACGACAGGACTGGGGAGCCGGGCGCTCCTCAGTCCACGTACTGCTCGCTGACCGCCCCATCCAGCCGCCGCACCCGCGCCGCGGCCAGCACCTGCGGCTCCATCAGCCGCGCGTTGATGCCGATCTTGTCGCGCCCCGGGTCGTTGGAGCTCCAGTGGGTGACGCAGCCGCAGGCCCGGCAGCGGTGGAAGGCGATCGAGCGGTCGTCCCACTCGTAGGTGTCGGTCGGTCCGTCCTCGGCGCGGCGCACGGCGGCCAGCGGATAATAGGCCCACAGCACCCCGTAGCGTCGGCAGATCGAGCAGTTGCACTGCGTCACCTCGGTCGGCGCGGTCTCGATCGCAAAACCCACGGCCCCGCAGTGGCAGCTGGTGCGGATCATCTGGCTGTTCTCCAAAAGAAAAGGCCCGGAGCTTGCGCCCCGGGCCGATCCCAAAGTGCCTCAGGCCTTTCGGCTTAGCACTTGTAGTACATCTCGAATTCGACCGGGTGCGGGTGCAGTTGCAGACGCATCACTTCTTCCATCTTCAGCTCGATGTAGCTGTCGATGAAGTCGTCGTCCATGACGCCGCCGGCCTTCAGGAAGGCGCGGTCCTTGTCCAGGTTTTCCAGGGCTTCGCGCAGCGAGCCGCAGACTTCCGGGATCTTCTTCTGCTCGCGGGGCGGCAGGTCGTAGAGGTTCTTGTCGGCGGCCGCGCCCGGATCGATCTTGTTGATGATGCCGTCCAGGCCGGCCATCAGCAGGGCGACGAAGGTCAGGTAGGGGTTGCCCATCGGGTCCGGGAAGCGGGCTTCGATGCGCTTGGCCTTCGGCGAGTCGACGTGCGGGATGCGGATCGAGGCCGAGCGGTTGCGCGAGCTGTAGGCCAGCTTCACCGGGGCTTCGTAGCCCGGCACCAGGCGCTTGTAGCTGTTGGTGGTCGAGTTCGAGAAGGCGTTGATGGCCTTGGCGTGCTTGATGATGCCGCCGATGTACCACAGGCATTCCTGGCTCAGACCGGCGTACTTGTCGCCGGCGAACAGCGGCTTGCCGTCCTGCCAGATCGACTGGTGCACGTGCATGCCCGAGCCGTTGTCGCCGAACATCGGCTTGGCCATGAAGGTGGCGGTCTTGCCGTAGGCGTGGGCCACGTTGTGGATCACGTACTTGTACAGCTGCATGCGGTCGGCCATGGTGACCATGGTGTCGAACTTCAGGCCGAGTTCGTGCTGGGCCGGCGCCACTTCGTGGTGGTGCTTTTCCGGCTTCATGCCGAGCTCGCCCATGACGGCCAGCATTTCGCCGCGCAGATCCTGGGCCGAGTCGACCGGGTTCACCGGGAAGTAGCCGCCCTTGGGGCCCGGGCGGTGGCCCATGTTGCCTTCCGGATAGGCCTTGCCCGAGTTCACCGGCAGTTCGGTGGAGTCGTACGAGTAGCCGGTGTCGTGCGGGGCGGTCGACCAGCGCACGTCGTCGAAGATGAAGAATTCGGCTTCCGGGCCGAAGTAGACGGTGTCGCCCACGCCGGCCGACTTGACGTAGTTCAGCGCGGCCTTGGCGATCGAGCGCGGGTCACGGTTGTAGGGGGTGCCGTCGTCCGGGTTCACGACGTCGCAGAACAGCGCCAGGGTGGTCTGCTGGTAGAACGGGTCGATGATGGCCGAGGTCAGGTCCGGACGCAGCTTCATGTCCGACTCGTTGATGGCCTTCCAGCCGGCGATCGACGAGCCGTCGAACATGGTGCCGTCGTTCAGGAACTCGTCGTCGACCAGGTCGATGTCGAAGGTGACGTGCTGCAGCTTGCCGCGAACGTCCGTGAAGCGGACGTCGACGTACTTCACGTCCTTTTCCTTGATCAGGTCCAGGATTTCCTTGGCGGTGCTCATTGATATCCCCTTTGAGCGAGAAAGTCTGAGAGGAGGCGGCCGTGGTTCAGACGGCGGACGGACCGGTTTCACCGGTCCGGATGCGGACGACTTCGGTGATCTCCGAGACGAAGATCTTGCCGTCGCCGATGCGGCCCGTGCGGGCGGCGTTGGTGATCGCCTCAAGGGCGGCGTCGAGCTGGCCGTCCTCGACGACGACCTCGACCTTGATCTTGGGCAGGAAGTCCACGACGTACTCGGCGCCGCGATAGAGCTCGGTGTGGCCCTTTTGGCGCCCGTAGCCCTTGGCTTCCAGAACGGTCATCCCTTGGACGCCCATGTCCTGGAGCGCCTCTTTGACCTCATCCAGCTTGAACGGCTTGATGACGGCTTCGATCTTTTTCATCGGTCTCTTCCGCGCCCGACGGCGCATGGCCTCTGACTTTGAGCGGCAAGGATCACGCCGCCCGGAGCGCTACAAGCCGGGGTTCCAGCGATTGTCGCGGTTCGGACGTGCATTCAGGCATATGAGTGAGTCTTGAGCTTTGTTTGATCGAAAAATATGCATTTCGGAATTGTGGCCGGAAACGGCCTTGTCGCGCCCCGATAGCCGCCTAGGATCGCGAAAACGATCGTTTGAACGGGGGTGAACATGCGCAACGAGACGCCGGTTTTGATCGGCGCGGGCCAGTTCACATTTCGCGGTCCTGCTGAAAATTCGCCTTCGCCGCTGGAATTGCTGAAGATTGCGGCGAAACGCGCTGTCGCCGACGCGGGGCTGCAGGGGACGGTTCTTGCGCAATTGGACGCTCTGGCGGTCGTAGCGTTCAGCATCGACGCCCCGGGCGGTCTTTCGAAACTGCCGCTTCCCCGCCTGTCGGATCCGCCGGCCAGCCTGGCGCGGGCGATCGGGGCGCATCCGGCCTGGTCGGTCTACACCGAGACCGGCGGCAACAGCCCCCAGCAGGCGATCAACGTCCTGGCCGAGCGCATAGCCCGCGGCGAGTCGCGGCTGGGCATGGTCACGGGCACCGAATTCCTCGGCTCGCTGATGAAGCGGATGAAGAACGGCCTGGGCTTCGAGGGCTGGGCCGACGACATCGACAGCGCGCCGATGCGCATCGGCGATCCGCGCCCGGGCGTCACCCGGCAGGAGGCCGTCCACGGCCTGGGCTATCCGGTCAACACCTATCCCCTGTTCGAGAACGCGCTGCGGGCCCGCGACGGCCGCGGCCTCGCCGACCACCAGGCCAGGCTCGGGGCGCTGTTCTCGCCGTTCACGAAGGTCGCCGCCGCCGATCCCGAGGCCTGGTTCCCGGTCGAGCGTTCGCCAGAGGAACTGGTCACAGTGACCGAGCGCAACCGCATGGTCGGCTATCCTTACCCCAAGTACCTCAACGCCATCATGGAGGTGGACCAGTCGGCCGCGGTGCTGGTGGCCAGCGTCGGCATGGCGCGCGAACTGGGCGTGCCGCAGGACCGCTGGGTGTTCCTGCACGGCTGCGCCGACGCCGCCGACCTCTGGTACCCGCTGCAGCGCCAGGACTTCCACTCCAGCCCGGCCATCCGCCTCACCGGCAAGCGGGCGCTGGACATGGCCGGGATCGATCTGGCCGACCTCGACGTGATCGACCTCTATTCCTGCTTCCCGTCGGCGGTGCAGGTGGCGGCCGAGGAACTGGGCCTGGCCCTCGACGATCCGCGCGGCCTCACCGTCACCGGCGGCCTGCCTTATTTCGGCGGGCCGGGAAACAACTACAGCCTTCACGCCGTGGCGCGCCTGATGGAGCGGTTGCGCGCGCGGCCGGGCGCCTGGGGTCTGTCGACCGCCAACGGCTGGTTCCTGACCAAGCAGTCGGTCGGCGTCTACTCCACGCGTCCGGTCGAAGGGGAGTGGCGGCGCGAGGATCCGGCCGTGATCCAGAAAGAGATCGACGCCCTGCCGCATCCGCCGATCGCCGAGGCGCCGCAAGGTCGCGCCGTCATCGAGACCTACACCGTCGTCCATGCCCGCCAGGGGCCGCGGATGGGCGTCGTCATCGGCCGCACGCCGGACGGCGCGCGGTTCGTGGCCAATACGCCGGACGATGCGGCGACCCTTGCCGATCTCGAAAGTCGCGAAGGCGTCGGGCGGACGGGCGTGGTCGGCCCCGACCCCGACGGGGTCCGCAACCTGTTCACGCCGGACGCCGCCTGATGGGCAGGGTTCATGTCATCCGACACGGCAAGCCGGCCTCGACCTGGGGCGGCGATGACGAGGATCCTGGCCTGGACGCCGCCGGCCAGGAGCAGGCGAGGGCGGTCGCCGCCGTTCTGGCGGCCCTGCCGGAAGAAGAGCGTCCCCGGCGGGTGATCTCCTCGCCGCTGCGGCGGTGCCGCGAGACCGCCGCGCCGCTGGCCGCGATCCTGGGCGTGTCGGTCGAGATCGAGCCGGCCGTCGGCGAGATCCCGACCCCCATCGCGCTGACGCCGCAGGAGCGTCCGGCCTGGCTCAGGCAGGCCTTCGCCGGCGACTGGGCCGATATCCAGGGCGACCGCGACTATCTGGCCTGGACGGCGCAGGTCGCCGGCGCGTTGGCGCGATACGAGGGATGCGCCGTCTTCAGCCACTTCGTCGCGCTGAACGCCGCGGTCTCGGCCGCCGAGGGAACAGCGGCGGTGATGGCCTTCCGGCCGGACCATGTCAGCGTCACGGTCTTCGAAGTCGTCGACAACCGCCTGCGGCTGGTCGAGAAAGGCAAGGAAGCCTCCACCGGCGTTCTTTGATGGAGCCGCCCATGTCGCCCTCCGGCCCCCGCCAGGTCATGACCGTCAGCGAGATGAGGTCGGCCGATGCGGCGGCGGTGGCGGCGGGTGCGCCGGCGACCACCCTGATGGAGCGGGCCGGCAAGGGCGCGGCCGAGGCGATCCGCGCGCGCTGGACGCGTCGTCCCGTAGTGATCTGGTGCGGTCCCGGCGACAACGGCGGCGACGGCTACGTCATCGCCCGCCATCTGAAGCGGCGTGGCTGGCCGGTGCGGGTCGAGGCCCTGGCGCCGCCGGCCTCGGCCTCCTGCCGCTGGGCGGCCGAGCGCTGGCGCGGCGAGGTTCATCCCCTGAACCCGGCTGTCTCGCCGGGCGAACTCTATGTCGACGCCCTGTTCGGCGCGGGGCTGTCGCGGCCGCTGGAAGGGCTGGCCGAAGAACTGGCGCACGCGGCGCGAGAGCTGTCGTCCCGCATCGTCGCCATCGACACCCCCAGCGGCGTCCACGGCGACACCGGCGAGCCGCTGGGCGGCGAGGCTTTCGCCGCGGCGCTCACCGTCACCTTCCATCGCCGCAAGCCCGCACATGTGCTGGCCCCGGGCCGCGCGGCCTGCGGCGAGGTCGAGGTGGTCGACATCGGTCTTTCCGAGACCGGCGCAGGCGACCTCGTGGAGAACGACCCCAGCCTCTGGGGCGCGCGTTTTCCCTGGCCCTCCGAGACGGCGCACAAGCATGCCCGGGGGCGGCTGGTGGTGGTCAGCGGCGAGGCCTGGAGCACGGGCGCGGCCCGCCTGTCGGCGCGGGCGGGACTGCGGATCGGGGCGGGCGTGGTGACCCTTCTGTCGCCGCTGGGCGCTCTGGCGGTCAACGCCGCCCATCTCGAGGCCGTCATGCTGGCGCCGTTCGAGACCGACGCCGATCTCGCCGTCCTGGCCGATCGCGCCGCCGCCGCCGTGATCGGCCCGGCCGCCGGCGTGGGCGAGGCGACGGCGCGCAACCTCACCGCCCTGGCCGGCACCGGGGCTGCCCTGGTGGTCGACGCCGACGCCCTGACCAGCTTCGCCCACGCGCCCGACGAGCTTTTCGCCCGTCTGGACCGCGACGACGTGATGACCCCGCATGCGGGCGAGTTCGGGCGCCTGTTTCCCGGCCTGCTGAAACGCTCGCCCGAGCGCATCGCCGCCGCCCGGGAGGCCGCGCGGCTGGCCGGCGCGATCGTGCTGCTGAAGGGCCCCGATACGGTGATCGCCGCGCCTGACGGTCGCACGGCCGTCAACCTCAACGGCTCGCCCTGGCTCGCCACGGCCGGCTCGGGCGATGTGCTGGCGGGCTTCATCGCGGGCCTCGCCGCCCAGGGCATGGACAGCTTCGACGCCGCCTGCGCCGGGGCCTGGATCCACGCCGAATGCGCGGCCGCGCACGGACCGGGTCTGATCGCCGAGGACCTGCCGGGCCTGGCGCCGATGGTGCTCAAGCGGCTGTGGGATTCGTCCGGAAAGCCTCTCCCTTAGGAAAAGGCGGTCCGACTACGCCCCGATCGCTTCCAGCTCGAACGGCGTGGTCTGGTAGACCTCGTTCAGCCAGTTGCCGAACAGCAGGTGGGCATGGCTGCGCCAGCGGTTGCGCGGCGCGCGGGTCGGGTCGTTCGCCGGGAAATAGTGGGCCGGCGGCGGCGTGGTGGGGTCGATCAGGCGATCGCGGGCGTATTCGGCCGCCAGGGTGCCGGTCTCGTATTCTGGATGGTTGAACATGTAGAGCCAGCGGCGGCGGGCGTCCTCCAGCAGGCACAGGCCCGATTCCTCCGAATCGAGCAGCACCCGCAGCGAGCCGTCGGCGGGCAGGTCCTCGGGCCTCACCTCGGTCCAGCGCGACACCGGAATGTCGATCTCGTCGGCCAGGCCCCGCAGGTAGGGCGAGGCCGGCGCCAGGTTGGCGTGCGGGAACACGCCCGAGCGCTTGGCCGACAGCACGTGCTTGGGCACGCCGTGGAAGTGCCTCACCCCGGCCTGCGCGCCCCAGCAGACGGCCAGGCCGGCGTGGACGTGGGTCTGCGCCCAGTCGAAGATGCTGGTCAGCTCGTCCCAGTAGCCGACCTCCTCGAACGGCAGGGTCTCGACCGGCGCGCCGGTGACGATCAGGCCGTCGAAGCGCTCGCGCCGCACCTCTTCCCAGGTGCGGTAGAAGGCCAGCATGTGCTCGGCCGAGGTGGTCTTGGGCGAGTGGCTGGACAGCTGGATCAGCGACAGCTCGATCTGCAGCGGGCTGGCGCCCAGCAGGCGCGCGAACTGGCGCTCGGTGCTGGGCTTGTCGGGCATCAGGTTCAGCAGGCCGATGCGAAGGGGGCGGATGTCCTGGCGGGCGGCGTCGGTGTCGGCCATCAGCGACAGGCCCTCGGCTTCCAGCGAGGCGCGGGCCGGCAGGTTGTCGGGAATCTTGATGGGCATGGGCAGCGTCCGTCCGTCGAAAAACCAAGACTCGTGACGGCTCTAGGGGTCACCCGTTTCGTTGCCGTCGCGGCCGCATCCCCCCGACGGGGCGCCACCTTGCTCGGGAAGCAGGTTGGCGTTGGGCGAGCCCAACTCTTGATGCAGGCTTGGCTTTAAAGGCCCGGTCGCGCGACCGCAAGGGGACGCGACGTCGCGCTCGCGCAGCGGACAGGCGAGGGGAGAGGGGATCAGGCTTCCAGGCGGTGGAGGACGATCTCGGCGCGAACGCCCTCGTCGAACAGCCGGCTGCCGTAGTCGAGCGCG
This sequence comes from Caulobacter sp. 10L414, assembly GCF_056395525.1. Taxonomy (NCBI): domain Bacteria; kingdom Pseudomonadati; phylum Pseudomonadota; class Alphaproteobacteria; order Caulobacterales; family Caulobacteraceae; genus Caulobacter; species Caulobacter sp. 10L414. The sequence goes on along the minus strand of NZ_JBFTJR010000023.1, from coordinate 6,736 downwards.
GCCTGGAACGATCGCTGCTCCAGGGAATGGGTGAACACCACCTGATGGTCGCAGGTGACTTCCCACCCGGCCTCGGTCTGGTTGACCTCGATCGTCCGCATACGCTGTTCTCCTACGCCATGGCGCAGTTAACCGTCGCTGATGCGGAATGGTTGCGTGCGAATCCACCAAAGTTCAAGCGTGACCGAATGGCGCGCCTGACCTGATCCGTAAGGAGAGGGAAAACCGGCCCGGGCGTCAGTCGGGGGGGCAAGGCCCGGGCCGGTCAATGTCTCGTGGCGTTACGCTCGACGGGACACGGAGAAAACGACGTCGTTCGAATGCAGTTCCGCAATTGTGAAAATTCTTCGCGGAGACTTCAAATCTCTTGCGACGACGGCTAAGGCTCGCCCCCACGCGGATGTGGCGGAACTGGTAGACGCACTGGATTTAGGTTCCAGCGCCGAGAGGCGTGGAGGTTCGAGTCCTCTCATCCGCACCATGTCGCCGCGCGCAGCGTTTTGCGCGCGGCGACGCCATACCCTTTGATCGACGCGAAGTGTCGTGACATAAGGGCGCTCTTTCGCCGCCCCCGGTGACGTGGGCGGCTATGATTTTTTTGACCCCTGGGGCGGACGACGGGCGCGGGCGCCCGGATCCGAGAAGCTAAGAATGTCGATGCAGATCGTTGAAAAGTCGGGCGAAGGCCTCAGCCGGGTTTACGGCGTTACGGTGCCCGCGAGTGAGCTGGCTACGCGTCTCGAGGCTCGTATCGCCGAAGTCGCGCCCCAGATGAACGTCAAGGGCTTCCGTCCGGGCAAGGTGCCGGCCGCGCACGTGCGCCGCCTGTACGGCAAGGGCCTGATGGGCGAAGTCATCGAGCAGGCGCTCAACGAGACCACCCAGAAGATCCTGGACGACAACAAGCTGCGTCCGGCCGGCCAGCCGGACCTGAAGCCGACGTCCGACATGGACAAGGTCATCGCCGGCGGCGAAGACTTGGCCTTCGAACTGGCCGTCGAGATCATGCCGGAATTCGATCCGATCGACCCGGCCTCGATCGAGCTGGTCAAGCCGGTCTACAAGATCGCCGACTCGGAAGTCGACGAGGCCCTGGCCGAGCTGGCCAAGCAGGCCCGCACCTACGAGCCGCGCAAGGGCAAGAGCCTGAAGGCCAAGGACGGCGACCAGCTGCTGATCGACTTCGTCGGCACCATCGACGGTGTCGCCTTCGCCGGCGGCACGGCCAACGACGCCGAGCTGGTGCTCGGTTCGGGCCAGTTCATCCCGGGCTTCGAAGAGCAACTGGTCGGCGCCAAGCCGGAAGACGTCGTCACCGTGAAGGTGAAGTTCCCGGAGGACTACCAGGCCGCCGAGCTGGCCGGTAAGGACGCCGAGTTCGCCACCACCGTGAAGGAAGTCCGCGCTCCGGTCGACGCCGAAGCCGACGACGAACTGGCCAAGCGCCTGGGCCTGGCCGACCTGGCCGCCCTGAAGGACCTGCTGAAGTCGAACCTGGAAGGCCGCTACGCCAACAGCTCGCGCTTCAAGCTCAAGCGCGCCCTGCTGGACGTGCTGGACAGCAAGCACGACTTCGCCCTGCCGCCGCGCATGGTCGACGCCGAGTTCGCCGGCATCTGGCAACAGGTCCAGGCCGACAAGTCGCAAGGCGGCCTGCCGCCGGAAGACGCCGACAAGACCGAAGAGCAGCTGCAGGACGAGTACAAGAAGATCGCCGAGCGCCGCGTGCGCCTGGGTCTGGTGCTCGCCGAGATCGGCCGCAAGAACGACGTCGTCGTCACCGACCAGGAACTGAACGAAGCGATCGTCCGCGAAGCCCGCCAGTACGGCGCCCAGGCCCAGCAGGTGTTCGACATGTACCGCCAGCGCGCCGACCTGCAGGCCTCGCTGCGCGCCCCGATCTACGAAGACAAGGTCGTCGACCTGATCTTCGCCAAGGCCAAGGTCGAGGAAAAGGAAGTCTCCAAGGAAGAGCTCCTTGAAGAAGACGACCTGCCGGAAGGCTACGGCGGCTAAGCCGTCGTTCCTTCGGGAAACGAACGAGAGGCGCGGATCGCAAGGTCCGCGCCTTTTCTTTTGCGCATTTTCGTTTGGGGCGGGCGCCTTGCAACCTGTTAAGCGCCACGCGATATGCGTCAGGAGCGGCGGCGCGGCGGTGATTCGCGCCCGCAAAGACATTTCGAGAAGGGCGAACCCCACATGATGTACGATCCGGTCGAGACGGCGATGAACCTGGTGCCGATGGTGGTCGAGCAGACCAGCCGCGGTGAGCGCGCCTTCGACATCTTCTCGCGCCTGCTCAAGGAGCGGATCATCTTCCTGACCGGTCCGGTCGAGGATGGCATGGCTTCGCTGATCTGCGCCCAGCTGCTCTTCCTGGAGTCGGAGAACCCCAAGAAGGAAATCGCCATGTACATCAACTCGCCGGGCGGCGTGGTGACCTCGGGCCTGGCGATCTACGACACCATGCAATACATCAAGAGCCCGGTGACGACGGTGTGCATGGGCATGGCCGCCTCGATGGGCAGCCTGCTGCTCTGCGCCGGCGCCGCCGGCCAGCGCATCGCGCTGCCGAACGCCCGCATCATGGTCCACCAGCCGTCGGGCGGCTTCCGCGGCCAGGCCTCGGACATCATGCGCCACGCCGAGGACATCTCGAAGACCAAGCGTCGCCTGAACGAGATCTACGTCAAGCACTGCGGCCGCACCTATGACGAAGTCGAGCGCGACCTGGACCGCGACAACTTCATGAGCGCCGAGGAAGCCAAGGCCTGGGGTCTGATCGACCACATCAACGAGAGCCGCGAAGCCTCGGAAGCCGGCGCGTAAGCGCAAGCACCGTCGAGATGATTGGGCCGCCGGTCATGCGACCGGCGGCCTTTTTTCGTGCGTGTTGCGCGGCGTTCCGGTTCGACCTAGGGTGGCGCTCTCGGGGGGCGATCATGCGAAATCGAGCCAAGGCATTTGCCGTCGTTATCGCGTCGGCCGTGCTGCTGGCGGCTGCGCCGGCCCAGGCGCAGTGCTCGATGTTCTGCCCCAACGGCGCTGGGGCGGGCGATGCCCTGATCACCGAATTCTCGACGGTCCAGCGCGCCCAGGCCGGGTGCAAGGGCGATGAGGTGGTCTGGGTCCAGAACAAGCGCGTCTATCACAAGGCCGGCTGGAAGAAGTTCGGCAAGACGCCCGGCGGCAGCTACATCTGCAAGGCCTCGGCCGACAAGGTGAAGCTCAAGCCGGCCAACCTGTTCCAGCGCTTCCTGTAGCGTTCGCGGCCCGGCCGCAAAACACCGCGCCCTTTATGGCCGAGTTTGGCCTGGCGGCGGGGAGAGGCGAAACAAACCGGCCCCAGATCGGCCGGGCGGGGCGGCGACAACGGATCCCATGACGATCCTCACGCTCCGGAGCCCGGCCATGACCCCGCGTCGCCGCCTTTCGCTGTTCTCGGCCCTCGCGGCCTTCCTGTCCCTGGCCGGCGCGGCCGCCAACGCCCAGGGCCTGGCCGATCCGGTCCCGCGCCATGGGATCGCCACCCTGCGGGTCGGGGTCAGCCCCGAACAGGTGCAGCAGATCGTCTCCGATCGGCTGCTGCAGGACGGCGTGACGGCGGGCCTGGCCACCCTGCGCCAGAACCTGGCCCTGACCCCGGCCCAGCAGGAGCGCTGGCGCGACTTCATCCTGGCCTCCAGCGCCCGCCCGGCCGGCGTCGTCCTGGCCGTCGCCGCGCCGCAGGACGAGACGCCCCTGGCCCAGGCCCGTGCGGGCCTGGCCCTGCAGCGCGAGCAGCTGATCGTCGAACAGCGCCGGGTGAAGGCGATGGGGCGTTTCTACAAGACCCTCGACGCCGATCAGCGCGCGGTCTTCGACCAGGCCTATTCGGCGATCGGCAGCCTGTCGGTGAGCACCCAGGCGCCGGGCCTGGCCGTGGCCGGCGCCAGCGTGGAGTAGGGATCAGGATCTCCCCGGAGGGGAGGGGGCCGTCAGACCGGCTTGCCCTTGAAGATCCGGTAGCCGCGCTCCTGGGCGATGGCCAGCATCTCGGTGTCGCCCGAGGTGTCGCCATAGGCGGCGGCCAGCTTCACGCGCTCGCCGAAGGTCTCGCGCAGGCGCACCACCTTCTCGGGGCCGCGGCAGTTGGGGCCCGAAAGGCCGCCGGTCACCTTGCCGTTCAGGTCGTAGGCCAGCTTGGTGCCGATCAGCAGGTCGGCGCCGATGCCGCGGGCGAACGGGGCCACCACCGTGTCGGGCGAGGCGGTGACGATCACCATCCTGGCGCCCTGGGCCCGCCAGCGGCGCCACACCGCCAGGGCGTCGGGGCGGAACAGGCTCTGGGCGTGAGTCTCGGCGAAGGTGCGGGCCTGGGCCTCGAGGCGCTCCTGGGGCACGCCCTTCAGAAACTCGCGGATGGCCGCGGCCTTGATGCGGCCGCGATMGCGGTGGAACAGGTAGGAGAGGGCGGCCGGCGCCAGGCGGATCATGCCCATCGTCCAGCGGCCGCTGCTGACGCGCCACTTCAGGAAGGCGGTGAAGCTGTCGCGCACGGTCAGGGTGCCGTCGAAGTCGAAGGCCACCAGAGGTGGGCTCGCTTCGGTGTGCGTCGGGGCGTGAGCGTCTTCCGACGCTTCGTGAATCTCGGCCATCTCGTCTCCGCCCACCGGGCGAACTCCTTCTTGCGGCGCCGCTTGCAGCACGATTCCGGTCGCTTACAGAAAGATTAGAGCCTGCGGCGATGTTCCGCAGCCCACCGATCGCTTGCTTTGGCCTACAGTCGTCCCATCTAGGGATGGAATCCCATGGTCAGAACCGAAACATCCACGAACTTGGCGCCGGAAACGGGCTCCAAGGCTTGTGCCGCGCGTTCGGATCGGGGAATGTCAAGGATTAGACAACTCCCGTTGGGTATCCTGTTGCTTCGGTGGCGGGATACGCGTTGGGAGTCGGCGGTAGCGGCTTTCGCCGTATCCGCCCTAGCGTGAGAAGCGACCATGACGAAAGCCGCCAGCGGCGACGCCAAGAGCACCCTGTACTGTTCTTTCTGCGGAAAGAGCCAACATGAAGTGCGCAAGCTCATCGCCGGACCCACCGTGTTCATCTGCGATGAATGCGTCGAGCTTTGCATGGATATCATCCGTGAAGAGCACAAGATCGCCTTCGTGAAGTCCAAGGACGGCGTTCCGACGCCGCGCGAGATCTGCGAAGTCCTGGACGACTACGTGATCGGTCAAGGTCACGCCAAGAAGGTGCTCGCGGTCGCGGTGCACAACCACTACAAGCGCCTGAACCACGCCTCGAAGAACAACGACGTGGAACTGGCCAAGTCGAACATCCTTCTGGTCGGTCCGACCGGTACGGGTAAGACCCTGCTGGCCCAGACGCTGGCCCGAATCATCGACGTGCCGTTCACGATGGCCGACGCCACCACCCTGACCGAAGCCGGTTACGTGGGCGAAGACGTCGAAAACATCGTGCTCAAGCTGCTGCAAGCCGCCGACTACAACGTCGAGCGCGCCCAGCGCGGCATCGTCTACATCGACGAAATCGACAAGATCAGCCGCAAGTCCGACAACCCGTCGATCACCCGCGACGTGTCGGGCGAAGGCGTGCAGCAGGCCCTGCTGAAGATCATGGAAGGCACCGTCGCCTCCGTGCCGCCGCAAGGCGGGCGCAAGCATCCGCAGCAGGAGTTCCTGCAGGTCGACACGACGAACATCCTGTTCATCTGCGGCGGCGCCTTCGCGGGCCTCGAGCGCATCATCTCGGCCCGCGGCGCGGCCAAGTCGATCGGCTTCGGCGCCAAGGTCGCCGATCCGGAAGACCGTCGCACCGGCGAGATCCTGCGCGGCGTCGAGCCCGACGACCTGCAGCGCTTCGGCCTGATCCCGGAATTCATCGGCCGTCTGCCGGTGATCGCCACCCTGGAAGACCTCGATGAGGCCGCCCTGGTGAAGATCCTGACCGAGCCGAAGAACGCCTTCGTCAAGCAGTACCAGCGCCTGTTCGAGATGGAGAACATCGGCCTGACCTTCACCGAGGACGCCCTGCACCAGGTCGCCAAGAAGGCCATCGCCCGCAAGACCGGCGCCCGCGGCCTGCGCTCGATCATGGAAGGCATCCTGCTGGAGACCATGTTCGAACTGCCCAACTACGAGGGCGTCGAGGAAGTGGTGGTCAACGCCGAGGTCGTCGAAGGCCGGGCCCAGCCGCTGCTGATCTACGCCGAAAAGAAGGGCGGCGCCGCCTCGGCCTAAAAGCCGGCGACGCTTCGCTGAAACCAGAACGGCGGGTCCCCACGGACCCGCCGTTTTTGTTTGCGGTCCAGATCCCCCCTCTGGGGGAGGCAGCCCGAAGGGCCGGAGGGGGGCGTTTTCAGCTTCCCGGACGCATGGGATCGCCCTCCAAACCCTCTCCCGGAGGGGAGAGGGAGGGGCCCAGGCGATAGCCTGGGAGGGTGAGGGGTTRCGCCGCCAACCGGCGTGCCGGCACSCCGTCGACCGTCCCTAACCCCTCAWCCGACCTGCTTCGCAGGCTGCCTTCTCCCTCCAGGGAGAAGGAACAGGAGCCGGACGGGGATARAGCAGCGTGGATCCCCGGCGTTCGCCGAAAAATCCCAAGCCAATCCAACGCCCTACAACTTTCTCAKCCAATTCAATCAGACGSGCWGAAACCCGGGTCATAATCAAAGCCGTCCCCGCCATGGGGAGGGCTCTTGGTACCGGCCCAAGCGTGGCGAGGACCGCAT
>NZ_JBFTJR010000022.1:0-72489 GCF_056395525.1 Caulobacter sp. 10L414 | reverse complement strand
GCCGCGAGCCGGCCGAGGAAGCCGCCGCCCTGGCCGCGGCCCCGGCCCCCAGCGCCGGCGGGCGCGGGGCCGACTTCGTGCTGGCCCTGGGCGGGGCGGCCAACCTGGTCAGCGTCGACGCCTGCACCACGCGGCTTCGCCTGATCGTCGCCGACCAGAAGGCGGTCGACGAGCCGCGCCTCAAGGCCCTGGGCGCGCGCGGGATCGTGCGGCCTTCCGACAAGGCCCTGCAGGTGGTGCTGGGCCCCATCGCCGACACCGTCGCCGGCGAGATCCGCCAGGCCGCCGGGGCAGGGGGGCAGGCCCCGGTCGCCGCTTCCGCGCCCGTCTCCCCTCAGGCCGTCGACGCCGGGACCGCCAAGGCCCTGCTGCCGGGCCTCGGCGGCGGCGCCAACATCCTCGCCGTCAGCGCCTGCTCCAGCCGCCTGCGCCTGGAACTGGCTGACCCTGCCAAGCTCGACGAGCCCGCCCTCAAGGCCGCCGGCGTGCGGGCCCTCGTCCGCCTCGACGGACCCGTCGTCCACCTCGTGATCGGGCCAAAGGCCGAGGCTGTTTGCGAAGGCCTTTCCAGAGGTCTCGCCCGCTAGCCACGGCGCCGCGACTCGGGGCATCGACGCCCGCGTTCCGATCGGATCGGAGCGCGGGCGTCTTGCTTTTTGCGGCTTGGTTGCAAGCTGGGCGAGCGCCGGTCGGCCAATTGCGCGCCACGGCTGCGCGGGTCGCGCTCGCTATGCGCGAATGGTCGCAAAAAAGGCATTAAATTGGTATTATGCCTCGTGCTCGAATACATGGGTGATATCCGAATATCATATTGATAATGCTGATATTTGGTCGCGCGCCAGTGGTTGCGCGTCGGTTGAGCCCGAAACCATCGGCGCCTATCCGGCGGTCGGCTGTTAAATTCAAGCATTAGAGCGGGTTGCAAGCTTTGACCGCCTTCCGGGCGGCGCCTACGGTTCCAGTGGGCAGCGAAAAAAGGTCTTCAAATGGTCTGCCCGAAACGGCGCCGCGGGGGAGCGGCGCTCACTGAGCGCGCGCGCCGCGTCCGCTTGAGGGGATAGCATCATGATCGGTCACAAGCTTACGACTTCCCGGCCCGACGCGCTGCGCAAGGCCTTCGTGCTGGCCTTGCTGGCCGGCGCCAGCTTCGCGGCTCCCGCGCTCGCCCAGACCGCGCCCGAGCCGGCGCCCAGCGAGGCCGTCGACGAGGTCGTCGTCACCGCCTTCCGCCGCAGCCTGGCCACCGCGCTCGACACCAAGCGCAACGACGTGCGGGTGTCGGACGGCATCTCGGCCGAGGACATCGGCAAGTTCCCGTCCGAGAACATCGCCGAGGCCATCCAGCGCATTCCGGGCGTGCAGATCTCCAACATCAACGGCCGCGGCTCGACGATCAGCATCCGGGGCCTTGGCCCGCAGTACGCCCTGACCACGGTCAACGGCCAGACCTTCAAGAGCTCGAACTTCACCGACGGCTTCCGCTACGACGTCATCCAGACCGAGCTGGCCTCGGGCATCCAGGTCTACAAGTCGCCGACCGCCGACATGGACGCCGGCGGCCTGGCCGGCACGGTCAACATCGACACCGTCCACCCCTTCAATGTGAAGGGCCGCCAGCTGATCTTCGCCGGCAAGCTGCAGCAGCAGGAACTGATCGGCGGCAGCCCGACAGGCAAGTACGGCGCGACCTATGTCGACCACTTCCTCGACGACAAGATCGGCGTCTTTCTCGGCGCCGGCTACCAGGAGCTGAAGGACCGCGGCGACTATCTCTGGATGGACCGCTGGACCGTGAACAGCGGCGTCTACACGCCGGCCCGCCTGCGCTATCGCCGGATCGACCGCGAAACCAAGCGCAGCATGATCAACGGCGCCATCCAGTTCAAGCCGATCGAGGGCCTGCAGGTCGACGCCATCGCCACCTACGCCAAGGACGAGACGACGCAGGAACTGCACCAGCAGGTCTTCCTGTTCACGACGCCGTCGGCCTCGAACGTCGTCACCCTGGCCAGCGCCAACAATACCGCCACCCGCGTGCAGGTCAGCAACTTCCGCCTGGAGAACAACCACCAGCACGAGACCCGTCCGCAGTCGACCGGCGCCTTCACCACCAGCGCCCGCTGGACCGGCTTCGAGGACTGGGACCTGAAGGCTGTGGCCCACTATTCGCGCGGCCACGCCATCTTCAACGAAGAGGCCGCGATCCTGGGGATCAACATCCCGAGCGCGACGGTCGACATCAGCAACCCGAAGAACATCGTCTTCACGACCTCGACGGCGCTGAGCGACACCGCCCAGTACAATCCGGCGACCCTGGTGCGGAACACCTATCCGAACGGCGCCTACCGCACGATCGACTCCTATGAGGACGCCGGCCAGTTCGACGCCAAGCGTTTCCTGAACTTCGGCATCCTGGAGTCGGTGCAGGCCGGGGCCAAGATCCGCCACGAGGTGCTCAAGCGCTATGTCGTGCGCAAGGACGGCTCCGACAGCATTCCGGCCTCGTGGTCGCCGACCATGGCCGCGACCGGCATCACCGTCAGCAACTTCCTGGACGGCGAGATGACCCTGCCGTCGACCTGGGTGTCGCCGAACCTCGACGCCTATCGCGAGGCGCTGAAGGCGCAAGGGATCAGCGTCTACGAGGCCTTCGACCCGGCCGGCACCTATCGCGTCGAGCGCGACCTGACCTCGTTCTACGCAATGGCCAACCTGAAGGGCGAGATCTTCTCGCGCACCTTCCGCGGCAACTTCGGCGTCCGGCGCGAAAGCACCGACCAGACGGTGGCGGGCTACATCGGCGGCGCGGCCAACCCGCGCAACACCGAGGTCAAGCTGGTCGCGGGCACCTACACGACCAAGAAGTCGTACGACAACGTGCTGCCGTCGGCGAACATCAGCGTCGACCTGACCGACAACCTGCTGCTGCGCTTCGCCGCCGCCAAGGTGCTGGTGCGTCCGATCATCGACTCCAGCAACCAGCTGGCCACCACCATGACCAGCGCCGTCGACACCACCGGCCACCGCGTCTACACGATCGCCATCGGCCAGGGCGACCTGAACCCGATGACGGCCAACCAGATCGACGTGACGCTGGAGTGGTACTACGGGGCGGGCAACGGCCTGTCGGCGGGCTTCTTCTCCAAGAAGGTCAAGAACGGCGTCTACACCTCGCTGACCTGCCCGGCGTCGTACGAAGGCACGGCCCTGACCCGCGACAGCGGCGGCGTCTGTCTGTCGAGCGCCGGCGACACCTACAACATCACCCAGAGCTTCAACGACGGCCGCACGGTCGACATCCACGGCTACGAGGTGAACTGGCAGCAGTCGCTGGACGCCTGGCTGCCGATCGAGGGCTTCGGCCTGATCGCCAACTACACGCACGTCAATCCGGCGACCTCGGTGACGGGCTTCAAGCTGGCCAACCTGTCGGAGCACACCGCCAACGGCACGGTCTACTGGGAGAACCAGACCTTCAGCGCGCGTCTGTCGGCCAACTACCGCAGCGCCTACGACCAGACCTCGGTGGAGAGCTTCTTCTCCGGTCCGCTGGGCCACACGGTCGCCTCGCGCACCCAGTTCGACCTGAACCTCGGCTACAACATCAACGAACGTCTCAGCCTGTCCTTCGCGGCGATGAACATCAACAACGCCCAGGAAAAGGCCTACCTGCTCGACAAGAGCCGCTGGCAGATGACCTCGGTCACCGGCCCCAGCTACTACCTGTCGTTCCAGTACAAGATGTAGTTCCCCCATCTCCCTCCCCGGAGACGCCGTCCGTGCGGCGCAACTGCTGGTCGCCGCCTGACTCCTGGGCGGCGACCAGATTTTCGTTTCAGAAGAAGAGTTGTCTCGATGTCGTTTCGACCCTCGCGCCGCCAGACCCTGAAGCAGGCTTTCGCCGTCGCGGCCGCTGCGTCCTTGCCTTCGCTGGCCATGGCGACGACGCGTGGGAGCGAGGGGCTCGACGCGGCGCGAGCGGTCCTGAAGCGGCGGTTCGGTCCGCGGGCCGACAAGATCGACCTGGCGCTGTCTTCGACCGCGAGCGGCAAGCCCTGGTACGCCGTGCAGGCCACGGGCGGCGAGCTGGCGATCAGCGGCGACACGCCAGTGGCGCTGGTGCGCGGCGCCTACGCCTACCTCAAGGAGGCCGGGGCGGCGCAGGTCAGCTGGGAAGGCGACCGCGTCGCCCTGCCGGCCCGCTTGCCCGACGCCGACACCGGTCGGGTGGAAAGCCCCTTCGCCCACCGCGCCTACCTGAACACCTGCACCTACGGCTACACCACGCCCTGGTGGGGATGGGAGCGCTGGACCCGCGAGATCGACTGGATGGCGGTCCACGGCGTCGACATGCCGCTGGCCATGGAAGGCCAGGAATATGTCTGGCGGGCCTTGTGGCGCGAGTTCGGGCTGAGCGAGGCCGAGCTTGCCGACTACTTCTCGGGCGCGGCCTTCACGCCCTGGCACCGGATGGGCAACATCGAGGGCTACGCCGCCCCGCTGCCGACCGCCTGGATCGACAAGAAGAAGGATCTGCAGGTCAGGATCCTGGCCCGCATGCGCAGCCTGGGTATGACGCCGATCCTGCCGGCCTTCGGCGGCTATGTGCCCAAGGCCTTCGCGGCCAAGCACCCGCAAGCCAAGATCTATCGCATGCGGCCTTGGGAAGGCTTTCACGAGACCTACTGGCTGGACCCGGCCGATCCGCTGTTCGCCAGGATCGCCGGCCGTTTCCTGGCGCTCTACACCCAGACCTATGGCGCGGGGACCTACTACCTCGCCGACTCGTTCAACGAGATGCTGCCGCCGATCAGCGCCGACGGGGCCGACGCCCGCGATGCGGCCTATGGCGACGGTACGGCCAACACCGCGGCCACCAAGACCAAGGTCGAGCTTGATCCGGCGCTGAAGGCCAGCCGCCTAGCCGCCTATGGCAAGGCGATCTACGACTCCATCCGCCAGAGCCGCCCGGATGCGGTGTGGGTGATGCAGGGCTGGCTGTTCGGGGCCGACAGCCACTTCTGGGATCCGGCCGCGATCAGCGCCTATCTCAGCCGCGTGCCCGACGACAAGCTGATGATCCTCGACATCGGCAACGACCGCTATCCGGCGGTCTGGAAGAACGCCAAGGCCTTCGGCGGCAAGCCGTGGATCTACGGCTACGTCCATAACTACGGCGGCAGCAACCCGGTCTACGGCGACCTCGACTATTACCGGACCGACATCGCCGCCCTGGTCGCCAATCCCGACACCGGCAAGCTGTCGGGTTTCGGCATGTTCCCCGAGGGGCTGCACAACAACTCGATCGTCTACGAGGCGACCTACGACCTGGCCTGGAACGGAGGCGGAGCCTCGACCGCCGCCTGGCTGTCGAGCCGCTCGAAGGCCCGTTACGGCAGCACCAGCCCCGAGCTCGATGCGGCGATGGCGCTGCTGGCGCAGGGCGCCTATTCGACCCGCTACTGGAGCTCGCGCTGGTGGAAGAGCAAGGCCGGCGCCTATCTGTTCTTCAAGCGGCCGACGGCGACCATCGGTGAGTTCCCGGGCCATCCGGGCGATCGCGCCAAGCTCGACGCCGCCGTCCGCGCCCTGGCGGTGCTGGCGCCGGCCTATGCGAACGAGCCGCTGTTCGTCATCGACCTGGTCGACGCAACGCGCCAGCTGGCCAGCCTGGAGATCGATGTCCAGCTGCAGGCCGCGGTGGCCGCCTATCGCAAGGGCGACGCGGTCGCCGGCGACCTCGCACGACGCAAGGTCGAGGACCTGGCCCTGGCCGTCGACGCGCTGCTGGGCGTGCAGCCCGAGACCCTGGCGACGTGGATCGACGACGCCCGAGCCTATGGCGACACCCCGAAAGAGAAGGCCGCCTACGTCGCCAACGCCAAGGCCCAGGTCACGATCTGGGGCGGGGAGGGCAACCTCAACGACTACGCCTCCAAGGCCTGGCAGGGACTGTATCGTGACTTCTACCTGCCGCGCTGGGGCCGGTTCCTCGACGCCCTGAAGGCGGCCGGGACCGGTCCGTTCGACGAGGCCGCCGTGGTCAAGGACGGCATCGCCTGGGAGAAGGCCTGGGTCGCCGCCGACACCGCCTATCGCAAGGCGCGTCCGTCCGACCCGACCGGCGCCGTCAAGGCGCTGATCGCCCGTGTCGACCGCGCCTAGGAGAGGGTCATGACCAAGCCGGCTTCCCGCTTCCTGTCGCTGGACGTCTTCCGCGGCCTGACCGTCTGCCTGATGATCGTGGTCAACACGGCCGGGCCGGGCGCGCGTCCGTTCGAGCAACTGGTCCACGCCAAGTGGTTCGGTTTCACGGCGGCGGACGCGGTGTTTCCCTCGTTCCTGTTCGCCGTCGGCTGCTCGATGGCGTTCGCCTTCTCGAGGCCGATCCCGCTGCCGGCGTTCAGCGCCAAGGTGGCCAAGCGCACGGCGCTGATCTTCCTGCTCGGCTTCCTGATGTACTGGTATCCGTTCGTGCATCACGTGGACGGGCACTGGGCGCTGGCGCCGTTCTCCCAGACGCGGGTGATGGGCGTGATGCAGCGCATCGCCCTGTGCTACGCCATCGCCGCCTTCGCCGCCCGGTACCTGTCGCCGCGCTGGATCCTGGGGCTCTGCGGCGGACTGCTGCTGGGCTACTGGGCGATCCTGCTGAGTTTCGGCGACGGCGACCCCTATTCCAAGCTCGGCAACGCGGGAACCAAGCTCGACCTGCTGGTCGTCGGTCGCGACCATCTCTATCGCAAGGACGGCGGTTTCGACCCCGAAGGGCTGCTGGGAACGCTGCCGGCGACCGTCAACGTGCTGGCGGGCTATCTGGCCGCCCGCGCCCTGCGCCAGGCCAGCGACGGCCGCAAGACGCTGATCCGCATGGCGGGCCTGGGCGGGGTTCTGATCCTGGCGGCGCTGGCCTGGAGCCCGTGGTTTCCGATCGCCAAGAAGCTCTGGACCGGAAGCTTCGTGCTGCTGACCGTCGGCCTGGATCTGATCCTGCTGGCCGCTCTGGCGGCGCTGCTGGAAGGGCGTGAACCGAACGCGGCGACGCGCTTCTTCCAAGTGTTCGGCCTCAATCCACTGGTGATCTACCTGTTCTCGGAACTCTTCGTAATCACCCTGCGCCAGTTCGAGATCGCGGATGGGCTGGATCCCTATGAGTGGATCGGGATCCACCTCTTCCAGGCGGTTGCGCCGGGAGGCCTCGGTTCGCTCCTCTGCGCCGTCGGCTACATGCTGGTGTGCTGGCTGCTGGGGTGGGTGATGTATCGGCGGGACATGGTGGTGAAGCTCTAGCGCTCCGGGAGTCTTGGCGGCCCGTCCACGGCGGTTCCATCTATCAGCGCGTGTTGCCTTTGATCAATTTTAAGGCGATTTTGATGCGATGCACGGGGGTGCGTCGTATCAGGGGGGCGTCATGCCTTGGCCGTCTTGCGGCGGGAGAGCGTTGGCACGCCGTGGCGGCTGGCGCGAGGCGTTGCGTCAGTCTTTCGGCGCCGCTTTGGCGGCGGCTTCCTTGCTGCTGCTGGGGCTTGGCTCCGCCAATGCGGCTTCCAGCGACGACATCCTGACGCCCGCGGCGATCGCCGCCTTCGAACAGAAGCTTGAGACGGCCCGCGTGACGCAGGCCGACATCGCCGGTCGCGTCACATGCTTCGAGCAGCAGGACGTGGCGATGGTCGCCGAGCGTGACGCCGATCAGCTTCGCCTGGGCCAACTGGTCGCTCACAAGCGCGAACTGGAGGGGCTGCTGGTCCAGAGGCGCGCCGAATACGACGGGTTCCTGCGCGAATACAACGACGCCAGCGGCCGCCTCGCTCAGCTGCGCAGCGATCTCGACAAGCTCAAGAGCTACAAGGCCGCCAAGGAAGAGGCGGTGCGGCGCTGCAAGGACAGCTGGACCATTCTAGGCTTTCTTTGCGACCTCGCGGTCGAGATCGCCCAGCTGACGGGGCAGATCGAGAACAACGACCACCTGATCGGTCCCACCGAAAAGAGGCTGAACGACGCCGTCGCCGGGATGCAGACGGCGGTGACGCGCTATGACGAGAGCCAGGCCCTGCTCACGGCCGCCGAGCGCGACGCCAAGCAGACCTCCGACCAGATCGAGGCCACCGAGGCGTCGATCGTCCGCCTGCAGGCGGCGCTGGCGATCCTGCGCCCGGAAGTCCTGCGCAACATGCAGCTGCTGAACGAGTTCGACGGCGCTCTCGGCGAGGCCAGGCGGGTCGACACCGCCGACGGCCGTGCGCGGACCGGCCGGCTGGTCCGGGTTCTGGCCGCGCGGGTCGACGGCGTGCAGGGCAAGTCCAGCGCCTTGTACGACCAGGCCAGGACGGTGCTGACCCCGCAGCAGTTCACGGCCTGCTTTCAGTAGTCCCGATTATCCAGTCCCGACCAGGAGGCGAAGACATGCCCGACAGCATCCCCTTTGAAAGCCGCGCCGAGCAGATCTCGAGGGCGATCGACACCGAGGTGAAGGCGTTGCGGGCCAAGAACCCGCTGGAACTGCCCGAGCGCGGGGCGGCGATCGTCAAGCACTACGTCAACAAGATCGAAGGCGCGTACGACGTCCGGCGCGCCAAGACCGACACCGACAACGCCATCGACCTGCTCTACATCGCCTACAACACCACCCCGCAGGAAGAAGGCGATATCCGCGTCAAGATCGCCAAGATCATGGATCGTCTTCTCAAGGCCCAGCGCACCAGCCAACTGGTGATGTCCGACGCCATGGAGGCCGCCGAGGACGTGATCACCTTCCTCGATATCGGTCTGCCCGACTGGCAAGACGCCAAGGACGACGGCGACGTCGAGGGCGTCAGGGCCTTCCTGACCACCGACCTGCTGAAGACCGCGACCGACATCAAGGCCAAGGCGACCGATATCCGGGGCAAGCTGTCGACGATCGCCGCCACCTACGACGAAATCATCGCCGACACCGCGGCCGCGACGCAGAGCAGCGAGAAGGTGCTCTCCAGCCGCCTGGCCGACCAGAAGGCGCTGCTGGAGGAGATCAACGAGGCCGAGGCCGATCGCGACCAGATCGAGGCCTTGGTCAAGGATCTGCAGGACGAGGTCGAGAAGTTCGAGAGCAAGGCGCGTTCGTACGAGCAGCGCGCCACGACCGCCGAGGAGCGGGCGTTCGTGATGCAGATCGTCAAGATCGGCGCCCAGGTGGTGGCCGCCGCCCTGCCGCCGATCGCGATGGCGCTGGGTGCGGGCGCCACCGGCGGCGCGTCGGTGATCGCCGCCTCGACGCTGAACTCGATCACGGGGGCGGGGAAGGGCGGCGACACGCCCAAGCCCGACTCCACGACCGAGGTCCTGAAAACCAAGTCCGAGATCGCCACCAAGAAGAAGGACCTCGTGCTCGCCGAGCAGAAGGTAGCCGACAGCAAGGACAAGGTCGCCGGGCTGCGCAAGGACCTGAAGACCGCCCAGGAGGCCGCGGGCAAGCCGGTCGAGGCGGGCGGCGCCAAGGAGACCGTCGAGCAGCCCGGCGACGCCGAGGAGGTCAAGGGGATCAAGGGGCGGCTGAAGGACGCCAAGCAGACGCTGACCGACGACGAGAGCAAGGTGATCGCCCTGGTCGGCGTGCTGTCGGGTCTGCAGGCGTCGCTGAACGCGCTGGCTCAGGGGCTGGGCGAGCTGTCTCAGGACCAGAAGGACGAAGCCGCCAGCCTGCGCGAAATCCAAATGAAGATGCTGGACAAGGCCGAGGCCTACGAGCGCGAACGGCGCGAGCAGGCCGCCAAGCTGGTAAAGATCAACGCGCTGCTGAAGGGCAAGCTCTCGCGGGACGAAACCATCAAGCTGGCCATCAAGTCGCTGAACCTCAGCATCAGCGCCTTGAAGCGGACCAAGGAGATCATCGAGGAGATCGCCTGCTTCTTCAATTCGTTCGCCCAGTTCATGGGGCGGGTCACCGAGGAGGCGCGGATCGAGATCACCGTGGTCGAGGGCCTCGCCAATCGCTCGATCGGCAAGAGCCGCCTCGAACAGCTGCTTCGTTCGACCGACGAGTTCTTCATCCGGCAGGCGGGCGAGTGGCGGGCGGTCGGCGTGGTGTCCGACGCCTTCAACCGCAGTTTCGCGGACGGCTTCAGCAAGCTGAACGGCCTGCAGGGCAGCTACATCACCGGCGACAAGCTGACCGCCTATCTGGCCGAGGCCGCCGTGCTGCTGACCAAGATCTCCGACGAGCGCCAGGCGGCGGCCAGCGCGCGCCTGCTGGACCTGGGAGAATACCGCAAGATGCTGCGCGACGACGCAGCGGGCGCGGATCCCGCCGCGGCCTGACGACCGGCGAGGCCGGCTCCTGGTCCGGGACTTGGTCGCTGGTCCCGGAGCCGGTCCGCGACATTGAATGTCGCTGTCATTGATATCGATATCATTTCGTGTAGCTTCCCCGGAAAGATCGATAAGGCAGTCCCAGGGGAGGCGAGGCCATGAAGCCCACACGTCGAGACATGGTCGCGCTGGCTGCGCTGTCGAGCGCCGCGGCCGGGGCGGGGAGCAGGGCGACGGCGGCGCAGGCCGTTCGAAGCCATGCCGTCGTCTCGCCCGACGGTCGCCTAAGAGCGGCTCTGGACGCTTCGGGCCCGACGCCGAAGTGGAGCGCCACCTATGACGGCAAGCCGCTGCTGCTGCCGTCGGAGCTTGGCTTGTGGCTGGCCGACGGCCGGCTGCTGGGCGAGGGCGCGAAGGTCGTAAGCGCGACGCCGGAGACGTTCGAGGGCGACTGGCGGCCGCCCTTCGGCCAGTCCGCGCGCTACGACCAGTCCGGTCGGCAGGTCGCCCTGCACATGGTCGATCCCAAGGCCGGGGTCCGCTTCGACATCGTCCTGCGCGTGCTGAACGGCGCGGTTGCGGTGCGCTACGTGCTGACGGGGCTGCCCAAGGGCGGCAAGCTGGCGCTGATGGGCGAGCGGACGCGTTTCCGGTTCCCTGACGCCGCCCGCCTCTACGCCAGCCGCGACGAGGGCGACATCCACGTCTCCACCCAGGCGGGCCTGGCGCCGCTGGAGCATCCCGACCTGACCGGCTCGTCTGACAAGGGAGCTTATGCCGACCTGCCGATCACCGTCGATGTCGGCGACGGCGTCTACGGCTTCATGGCGGAGTCCGACCGGCTGCACTATCCGCGCTGCATGGCGCGAGCGCACGAGCAGGGCGGCCTCGTCACCTACCTGATGCGCTATCCCGGGCGGGCGACCGGCTGGGGCGGCGAGGACGACACGCCCGAGGAGCCGACCTTCGAGATCGAGGTGGGCCAGGAGACGCCCTGGCGGATTCTTCTGGCGGCCGACAGCGCCAAGGGGCTGATCGAGCTGCACCATGTGGTCCCGACCCTGGCGACGCCGAACCAGTTGGGCGACGTCTCGTGGGTGAAGCCCGGCCACGCCTTCCGGATCATGAAGCCCTATTCGACGGAGGCCTCGCTGAAGGCGGTCGACTTCGCCCAGAAGCGCAACATCGCCTATGTGCTGTTCGACGCCCACTGGTACGGCGACGGAACCGACGCCTCGGACCCGACTGCGCCGATCGCCGCCTTGGACCTGCAGCGGGTGATCGACTACGCCAAGGCCCGGAACATCGGCGTGCTGGTCTATATCGACCGGGTCGCGGTGACCAAGGCGCTGGCCGACATGTGCCGCCTGTACCAGCGCTGGGGCCTGGCCGGGGTGAAGCTGGGCTTCATGTGGGAGGGGCGCCAGTCGGACGTCGACTTCATCACCAGGGTCGTGCGGGCCTTCGGCGAGCACGGCATGGTCGTGAACCTGCACGACAATCTGCGACCCGCCGGGCTGGAGCGAACCTTGCCCAACTACCTGACTCTCGAGGGCGTGAAGGGCAACGAGCAGTTCCCGGCCGCGCGCCACCACGTGAACCTGGCCTTCACGCGGCCGATCGCCGGGCCGATCGACTACACCATCTGCTACGCCCAGGAGCGCAACCAGACCACCAACGCCCACCAGTTGGCCCTGGCGGTGACCTGCTACAGCCCGCTGACGCTGCTCTACTGGTACGACAAGCCCGAGAAGTACGAGGAGAAGGCGTGGCCCGAACTGGAGTGGTTCGACGCCTGTCCGACCACCTGGGACGAGACCCGGGCGATCGCCGGCGAACTGGGCGAGTACGTGATCATCGCCCGCCGCAAGGGGCGCGTCTGGTTCGTGGGCGCGCTGACCAACGAGATGGAGCGGCGAGTGGACCTTGATCTCGGCTTCCTGGGGCAAGGGCGCTGGACCGCCGTCCGCTACAAGGACGGCGACCTGGCCAGGCCCGCCAACCGCACCCGCGTGGTGATCGAGCGCCAGATCGTCGACGCCGGGACGCGCCTGCGCCTGCAGCTCAACGCCGCCGGCGGCCAGGCCATCCGGTTCGAGCCGGCCTGAGGTGAAAAAAAGGGCGCCTGCAGAGGGCGCCCGCCTTGGGAGTGTTGGAGGAAGTAGATCCAAGAGCGCGACGTCGCAGGACATCACTGAAGACTTGATATCGATATCAATATTGGGCGCGAAGTCAAGCGATCGGTGTTCGTTAAGCGGGCCTGGGGACGGCTTCTAGGGCGTGACCCAGAAGCCGTCGAAGTCGCTCCAGCCGATGCGGGTCGAGGTGTTGGACGGCGTGCCGGCCGGCGCCTGGGCGAAGAGGCCGATCTGGCTGCCGACCCAGCGTCCCGGACGGCTGACAAAGGGTTGGCCGACGCTGGTGAAGGTCTTTCCGTCCAGGCTGTAGCTGAGCGTCACCTTGGCGTGCAGCGACCGCAGCATCGAAGGCCAGTAGGGCGAGAAGTCAGGCGGCGGATCGGCCACGACGACCGGCTCGGCGGTCATGCGCAGCCAGACCGTCGTGGGAGCCTTGGCCTGGATGACCTCGACCCGTTCGGGCTGGAACTTGTCGGCGCCGATGCGGTCGACACGGACCAGCGCCGGTCCCGCGCCGGTGTTCTGCAGGCCGATCCAGGCATAGTCCGATCCGAACATCACGAGGCCAGCGCGCTCGCCGACGGCCTTGGGCGCGAAATCCAGCCTGGTGGTCGCGCTGAACCGCTCGGCCGGCAGCTTCTGAGTCAGCAGGGCGCCCGTCTCCCAGAGGTTTTCGGGCGAGGAGATCGACTTCAGGCGCAGCTTGCCCGGCGCGGCCTTCAGGTCGGCCCAGTCGGCGGCCGGGTTGGCGTTCCATTGCCAGGCCAGGGACAGCGCGCCGTCGAAGTCGTCGCTGTCCTGGAGCGCAAGGCGCGGGGAGGGCGTCTTGGACGCCGGCTTGCGGTGAACCAGCACCGGCTCGCCGATGCCGTCACCGTCCTTGTCCTCGCCGATGACGGGCCAGCCGTCCTTCCAGGCCATGGGCTCCAGCCAGACGCGGCGACCGTAGGAGTCGGCGTCCTGGAAGTGCAGGAACCAGTCCTCGCCCGTCGGGGTGCTGACCCACGCGCCCTGGTGAGGGCCGTTGATCTGGGTGCGGCCCTGGTCGAGCACGTTGCGGCCTTCGTAGGGGCCTTCCAGCTTGCGTGAGCGGAACACGCCCTGCCAGCCGCCCTTCACGCTGCCGCTGGGCGTGAAGAGGTAGTACCAGCCGTCGCGCTTGTAGAGCTTGGGGCCCTCGGTGGTCATCCACGGGAACGGCCCCTGCGAGGTCGCCACCTTGGGGTGCTTGTCGCCCTCGACGAGGGTGATCGCCTCGCCGACGGCCTGATCGCCGGCCTTGTTCAGGCGACGGGCGGTGACGACGTTGGCGAAGCCGGCCCGGCTGCGGGCGAAGGCGGTGACCAGCCAGCCCTGTCCGTCGTCGTCCCAGAAGGGCGCGGGGTCGATGACGCCGCGCCGGTCGTCCACCAGGACGGGCTTTGACCATGGGCCCGCCGGATCCTTGGCCTTGACCAGGAAGACGCCGAAGTCGGGATCTGGATAGTAGATCAGGAACTCGCCGTTCCTGTGTCGGATGGCCGGAGCCCAGACGCCGCCGCCGCGCCGGGGCGTGGCGTGGTGCGCCTCTGGCGTGATCGCGGTCAGGGCGTGGCCGATGATCGTCCAGTTGACCAGGTCGGTCGACTTCAGGATCGGCAGGCCCGGAACGTTGGTGAACGAGGACGACACCAGATAGTAGGCGTCGCCGACGCGCACGGCGTCAGGGTCGGAATAGTCGCCGGCCAGCACGGGGTTCTTGTAGGTTCCCTCGCCTTGGTCGGGCAGCCAGGCCCGCTCGGCCCTGGCGCCGTCGGCCGCCGAGGCGGAGGCCGCCAGCAAGGCCGCCGCCGCGACCAGTCCAAGCCCTAGAGCTCCACGACCAAACCCAGCCATCCGCGTTTCCATCCCATGTTATGATATCGTTACCAGTAACATGGAGCGACGCTTTGGCAAGGGCGCTCAGGCCGGGGGAGGGGCGGTCGAGGCGCGCTGGATCAGCTGCAGTTCGGCCTGCACGTGGCCGCCGCCATCGCCGCCGGGACGGGCCAGGTCCATGGCCAGCAGCACGGCCGATGCGGCCATGTCGGCGATCGGCTGGCGGATGGTGGTCAGTTCGGGCCAGACCGTCGTGGCCACAGAGGTGTCGTCGAAGCCGGCGATGCTGAGATCCGTCGGGATCGCCAGGCCAAGGCCGTGGGCGACGGCGCTGATGGCCGCGGCCATGTCGTCGTTGGCCGCGAAGATCGCCGAAGGCCGGCGACGCAGGCTCAGCAGGCGGCGGGCCGCCTCCAGTCCGCCGCGATAGCTGAAGCCGCCGTCCTCGACATAGGCCTCGTTCACGCTCAGGCCCGCGGCCGCCATGGTTTCGCGGAAGCCCTTCTCGCGCAGCTGGGCGGTGGAGTGGGTGGGATCGCCGCGCACGAAGGCGATGTCGACATGGCCCAGGTCCAGCAGGTGCTGGGTGATCATCCGGGCGCCTTCGAAATCGTCGATGAACACCGCCGGCCCGCCTTGCCGGGGACGAGCCGTGGCGAAGCTGACCGCGCCGACGCCGGCCTTTTCGAGCGCTTCCAGGATGGCGGCGTCGTCGCACAGCGGCGGCGGCAGGATCACCGCACCGACCCCCGCGTCGACCAGCTTCTGCACCGCCTGGGCGGGCGTCGGATGGGCCTGGCTCGGCTCGATCAGCAGCTGGCAGCCGCTGAGGCTGGCCTGGCGGAACGCGCCCATCAGGTAGTTCGAGAGGTTCGACGAGCTGGCGTTCGAGTACAGCATGCCGATCTGCGAGACGCCGGTACGCGTGGCCCGCGCCAGCGAATTGGGGCGGTAGCCCAGGGCCTTGATGGCTTCCTCGACCTTCTCGCGCACGGCGGGGCGAACGTGGGGATAGCCGTTGACCACGCGGGAGGCGGTCATGGACGACACGCCGGCGTGCTGCGCCACGTCATGGATGGTCGGCGCCTGCCGCCTCTGCGTGCTCAAGGAGTCCTCGCCTCAATACGACTCTCTACGGGTCGGCGCGCAGTCTAGCGAAGACAGAGCGGGGAAGTCCAAGCGAGAGCGCGGCCGCGCTCGATATGCGGTTGCAGGCCAAACATCCGTTTTTGTTCTGGCGCGGACGGCGCGCGTCGCTAGGATGCATTGGTATCGTGAACAATGGTGGTGCGTCGTTGAAAAGTCCCCGCAAGGCCAAGGCGGTCCCGCCGTCTTCAGCGCGTGGCTCCTCGCCCGCCGCCGGGCCCAAGGCGATCACCATACACGACGTGGCGCGCCACGCCGGCGTCGGCTCGATGACCGTGTCGCGGGTGATCCGGGGGGCGGGCAATGTCAGCCCGGCGATGCGCGAGAAGGTCGAGGCCTCGGTTCGCGTGTTGAACTATCAGGTCAATGTCGCCGCCCGCGCCACGCGCTCGCGTTCGGCCGCCGCGCGGGTGGGGATCCTCTACAGCAACCCCAGCGCCTCCTACCTCAGCGAGATCATGGTCGGTGGGCTGGAGCAGAGCTCGCGGCTGGCCAGCCACCTGATCCTGGAGCGCTGCGAGGGGCTGGCTGGGCAGAAGCAGGCGGTCAAGCGCCTGCTGGCGGCCGGCGTCGACGGCGTGATCCTGCCGCCGCCGCTGTGCGACTCCCGCCAGACCATCAACATGTTGCGGGCCGAGGGCGTCACCGTGCTGGCCCTGGCCACCGCCCGGCCGATGATCGATGTCTCCAGCGTGCGCATCGACGACTTCGAGGGGGCGCTGGCCATGACCCGCCACCTGATCGCGCTGGGCCACCGCGATATCGCCTTCATCAAGGGCGATCCCCAGCACACCCCGACCGAGTTGCGCTACGAGGGCTTCCTGGCGGGCATGTCGGAGGCGGGCCTGGCCGTGCGGCCCGAATGGGTTGCCCAGGGCCTGTTCACCTATCGCTCGGGTCTGGCGGCGGCTGAAAAGCTGTTCGAGGCGCGCCTGAGGCCCAGCGCCATCTTCGCCAGCAACGACGACATGGCCGCCGCCGCCCTGGCCGTGGCCCACGGCCGGCAGATCTCGGTGCCGCGCGACCTGACGATCTGCGGCTTCGACGATACCGCCGTCGCCACCACGGTCTGGCCCGAAGTGACGACGATCCACCAGCCCATCGCCGAGATGGGCCGCGCGGCCGTGCGCCTGATCGTCGACGAGATCCGCGCTCGAAAGACCGGGGGCGACCCGGCCCCCGTCCATCACCTGCTGCCCTTCACCCTGATGGATCGGGACTCGTCCGGCCCGGCGCCGCCTTAAGCGGCTGGCTCGGCCAGAAGCCGGCGGGCCTCTTCCAGGCTCCACAGCCGCGCGGCGCCGCGCACGCCCGAGGCGTCGCCCCAGACGGCCGGCTTGATGCGCGTGCTCCAGCGATCGGCGAACACCCGGCGCGAGACCAGCTCGGGCAGGCGCTCGCAGACTTCCGGCACGTTCGACAGGCCGCCGCCGACGACGATGGCGTCGGGGTCGAGGATGTTGCACAGCACGGCGACCGAGCGGCCCAGGCGGTCCATCAACTGGTCGAAGGCGGTGGTCGCCGCCGAATCTCCGTCCCGCCAGGCCGAGATGATCTCTTCGCCGCTCAGCGCCCGGCCCGTCGAGGCCTGGAAGTCGCGTCGCAGGCCGGTGCCCGACACCCACATCTCCAGGCAGCCGTTCTGGCCGCACCAGCAGCGGGGGCCCTCGCGCTCCTCGGCCGTCGGCCAGGGCAGGGGCATGTGGCCCCATTCGCCGGCGATGCCGTTCTCGCCCTCGATCAGCTTGCCGTCGATCACTAGGCCGCCGCCGCAGCCCGTGCCCAGGATGATGGCGAACACGACCTTCGCCCCCGCGCCGGCGCCGTCGACGGCTTCCGACAGCGCCAGGCAGTTGGCGTCGTTGGCCAGGCGCACTGGCCGTTTCAGGGCCTCGGACAGGTCCTCGCGAAAGCGCCGGCCGTTCAGGTACAGCGAGTTGGCGTTGCGCATCACGCCGGCGGCCGGCGAGATCGAGCCCGGCGCTCCGACGCCCAGGGTGCCGCGCGCGCCGAGCTTGTGCTCAAGCCCCGTCACCAGGTCGCGGACGGCGACCAGCGCCTTGTCGTAGTCGCCCGGATTGGGAACGCGGGCCTTGGCCAGCAGCTTGCCGCTGGCGTCCAGGGCGGCGGCCTCCACCTTGGTGCCGCCGAAATCCACGCCGATCTGAATCACCAGTAGGGCTCCCAAACCCGGGTGAGGCGGACCAGCGCCTCGAGAAAGAAATAGTCGCCCCAGATGCAGGCCTCATCGACGCCGACGCGGTTGGGCATGTGATAGACGCCGTGGGCCAGGATCCCGGTTCCGGGCTGGCCCAGCGGCAGCAGGTAGCGCTCGCCCAGGGTCTCGACCATCGCCAGGGCGGCGGTCTCGTAGGCTTCGCGGTCGGGGTCGGCCAGCGGCAGTGCGCGAGCCAGTTCCAGCAGGCCGCAGGCGGCGATGGCCGCGGCCGAGCTGTCGCGCTCGGCGTCGGTGAAAACGAGATCCCAGCAGCAGACGAGATCGTCCGGCAGCCGGTTGAGGAAGTAGTTGGCCAGCCGCGCGGCCAGGTCGATCAGGCCAGGATCGGCCTTGTAGCGATGGACCAGCGGAAAGCCCGACACGCCCCAGGCCTGGCCGCGCGCCCAGCAGGAGCTGTCGCTGAAGCCCTGGTGGGTCTTGCCGCCGACGGGCTCGCCCGTCTTCGGGTCCATGTAGAAGGTGTGGAAGGTCGAGGCGTCGGGCCGCACGATGTGCTTGGCGGCCTGGGCGATATGGCTGTCGGCCGCGATCCGGAAGGTGGGGTCGCCCGTCTCCTCGCTGGCCCAATAGAGCAGGGGCAGATTGAGATTGCAGTCGATGATCATCCGGCCGGCCTGTTCGGGGTCGGAAAGATCGCCCCAGGCCTGGATGATGCCGGCGGCCGGAAGGTAGCGGGTCATCAGCCGGCGGGCGGCGGCCAGGGCCACCTCTCGGCCGCTCATGCTGCCCGTCAGCTTCCAGGCCGCCACGCACGACAGCGAATAGAGGAAGCCCAGGTCGTGGTGGTCGACATTGGCCCCGCGCTCGATCCGGTCACGGAAGCTTTCGACCTGGCGCTCGGCGGCTCGGCGATAGCGGGTATCGCCGGTCGCCTCGAAGGCCAGCCACAGCATCCCGGTCCAGAAGCCGTTGGTCCATTCGGTGTTGTCCATCGGCGCATAGACCCCGCCCTCGCTGGAGGGCTTGGGGAAGGCGTCGGTGAAGAGGTCGAGGCTGGCGTCGATACGGGCCAGGACGGCCGCCAGGATGGCGTCGAGCTTGGTCCTGTCGGGACGAGGGCGCGCCAGGATCTCGGCGGCGCGGATCAGCGGTTCGCGCGGGATCGCGCTGGGAGTGGAATGAGACATCGTCAATTGACCTTGGCCACGTCGGCGCCGCCCAGGTCGGCTTGCGCCAGGGCCGGATCAGGCTCGGCGTCCTTGGCGGGCGGGACCTCGCGCGGAGTGGGAGAGAGAGCGAACACCGAAGCTACCCAGAAGGCGGCGGCGAACAGGGCGATCAGCAGGTAGGTGCTGGGGAAGCCGATCAGGTCGTAGCTCTTGCCGACGATCGGCGACAGCACGGCCAGGCCCAGCGAATGGCCGAAGCTGACGCCCACCAGATAGAGCGTCGAGGCCAGCCGGCTTTCGAAGTGGAAGGCGATGTAGCGGAAGATCGACACCACCAGGATCGGCAGCTCCAGCGAGTGCAGCATCTTCATCGCCGAGATCGGCACGGGGCCGTGCACCAGGCCCGAGCCCGCGATGCGCACGATCATGATCGCCGCGGCCAGCAGCAGACCGTTCTTGGCTCCGATCTTGTTCACCACGAACGGCGCGACGAACAGCATGCCCGCCTCGAGGAAGATCTGGGCCGAGTTCAGGTAGCCGAACATGGCCGCGCCCTGCTTGGGATCGGCGAAGTGCGAGGCGTAGAAGGCCGGGAACTGCTGGTCGTAGACGAGATAGAGGTTCGTCACGCCCAGGATCAGCACCATGAAGCCCCAGAACTTCGGCAGCTTGAAGATGGCCATGGCGTCGGCGGGCTTGAGGGCGTCGGAGCGCTCGCGCTCGTCGGCGCTGGGCTCGATCTTCGCGAAGGCCAGCAGCGGCAGCAGGACGAGGCCCGCGCACGAGGCCAGGGCGAAGTTGTAGAGCGGGTCCAGGTTGAACAGCCGGCCCGAGAAGAACGCCGCGGCCGCGAAGCCCAGCGAGCCCCACAGGCGGGCGCGGCTGTACTCGAAGCCGTACTTTCGGCCCACGCGGTCGACGAACGACTCCAGGGCGTAGCTGCCGGCGATGAAGGTGACGCCCAGATAGGCCCCGCCTGCGATCGCGCCGAGCAGCAGGTTGGTCTTCAGGAGCGGGCCGTAGACGAAGGCGAAGAAGGCGCCCGACAGCACCACCAGTCCGCTGATCAGCCACAGGATGGTCTTGCGCAGCCCCACCTTGTCGGAAACGAAGCCGTACAAGGGCTGAGAGATCATCGCGAAGATGAAGTTGGCGGCGAACACCACGCCGGTCTCGGCGCCGGAAAGGCCCAGGGTCCGCTTCAGCCACAGGGCCAGCAGCGAGATGCTCATGGCCTGGGCGAAGAAGTAGAAGAAGAGGAAGGCGCTCAGCAGCGCGTAGTTCTTCCTGATGGCCATTCGACACCCTCCCGCGCCGGCCGCGCTGCATGGCGCGACTGGTCCGACCCTTCGGTCATAGACTGATCTGATAACGATACCAAGTGCTTTCGGCGTCGTTGTCGCTCGCTGGGCCGGGGCTTGCGCGAGCGATTTGATATCGATATCAATATTCGTGTTCGGGCGATCCGCAAGGTTTTTCGACGGCTTGCGTCGATCAGGCCGCTCGACGTTGAGAACAATGACGCCGCCAGACTGGCAGAGCGTCGCTCGGGGAGGAGTGCGCGATGGGGTTCACGGCTCGAAAATCGTCCTGGCTGGCGGGCGTCGCCGCGATCGCGGCGGGTCTGGCGGCGAGCGGCGCTTGCGCCGCCGACCAGGCCGATGCGTCGGGGCTGCATGTCTATCCGCTGCCGCCGGGCGGCCTGTTCTACAGCATGCACAACGACGCCTTCACGGTCCGGGTGCGCAAGCCGGGCGGTCCCTGGCGCGACCTCTACGAATACACCGCCAAGGTCGATTCCGATGGACCCAGCGACGTCTCGGTCGTGCAGTTCGACTTCGAGGGGCGGGTGGAGATCGGGGTCCGCAAGAACAACGGCGACTTCAAGCGCGTCGAGGTGAGGCCCGCCGGCAAGGCGATCAGGCACAAGGTCGAGAACGGCGTCGTGCTGTTCACCATCGACCAGCCGCAGAACCTGTCGGTCGAGTTCGACGGCGATCGCCTGCACAACCTTCACATCTTCGCTGGCGCGCCGATCCCGAGGCCGGCGCCGGGCCCGGACGTCGTTTTCTACGAGGCGGGACTGCACGCGCCGCCGGGCGGGGTGTTCCCGGTCAAGTCGGGCCAGACGATCTATGTCGCCGGCGGCGCGATCCTGCAGGGCGTGTTCAAGCCCGAGAAGGTCGAGAACGTCCGCATCATCGGCCGGGGTATCATCGACCGGCCCGCCGATCAGCTGGTCGTGCAGGACTCCCGGAGCGTCACCGTCGAGGGGCTGACCTTCCTGACCCCCAAGCACGGTACGATCGCCTGCGCCTCGTCGAGCAACGTGACCTTCAAGGACATCAAGACCTTGAGCAACGGTTCATGGTCGGACGGCGTCAACGTCTTCGCCTGCAGCGACGTGACCGTCGAGCGGGCCTTCATCCGCACCTCCGACGACAGCGTCGCGGTCTACGCCACCCGCAAGTCGGGCGTCGGCGACACTCGGCGGGTGAGGGTGCGCGACTCGATCTTCTGGCCCGACGTGGCGCATGCGGTTTTCATCGGCCTGCACGGCGACACCAAGGCCCGCAACGTGTTGGAGGACCTGCGCTTCGAGAACATCGACATCCTGGGGCTCGACGAGGACGATCCCGAGTACCAGGGCGCGCTGGCCATCAGCGCCGGCGACGACAACACCGTCCGCGACGTGCTGTTCGACGACATCCGCGTCGAGCAGATCGAGGAGGGCAAGCTCGTCAACATCCGCACGGTGTTCAACGCCAAGTACGGAACGAGCCCCGGCCTGCTGGTCGACGGCGTGCGTTTCCGCAACATCCGCTTCTCCGGCGACGGCTGGCCCAGCCCGTCGACGATCTCGGGCTACGGCGCCGATCGCCCGGTCCGGAACATCAGCTTCGAGAACGTGACGATTGGCGGAAAGCGGCTGAAGGCGGCCGATCCCGCGGTGATCGAGATCGGGCCCAATGTCGAAGGCGTGAGCTTCAGGTAGCGGGGAGGGCTGGCGAGTGGTTGAACCCTCCGTGTCCGGCGTCTGCTGGGCGCCCCTGAGGCGCACCGGGCGCGTGGCGCTCTATCGGCAACTCGCCGATCGGCTGCGGGCGGCGATCCTCGACGGCGAGCGTCGCCTGCCGACCGAGCGCGAGCTGGCCAGCGGCTTCACCGTGGCCCGGATCACGGTGCGGGCAGCCCTCGATCTGCTGGCGGCGGACGATCTGATCCTGCGTCGACGCCGGCACGGCACCGTGGTTCGCGGCGAGATCGACGACGTGGCGGCGAGAGGCGCGAAGGGCACGAGCTCCGGCTCGTCCATGTAATCGAGCGTGCGGATCGTAATGATCTGGCGCACGCGTTGTTGATATCCGCATGGTTGTGGTCGTTCGACATGCGTCTGATCGAGCTTCTTCTCGCACCTGTGTAGCAAGATCTATTTCGCTATTCGTCGAGATGGTCGCGCTGGGGTCGAAAAATCACAGGCGAATGTTCTCGAAAAACATCGTTGCGAATCCCGTTGACAGTTCTTGAAATGCGCTGGTATCGATAACAACAAGCCGATCGGAGCCGTCGTCGCGACGCCTTCGAAAGCGGCGCGGTCGGGGTGTCGGCCTCGGCGCAGAGCGACGTCGGACCTAAGGTCCGAAGGGGAGGATAGGATGGCTGATCTCGGCCCTCAGCGCGGTCGTAACCGCGCGCTGCAGGTTTCTCACATGGTCCTGGCGCTGGCCGCCGGCGCGAGCGCGCTGTCGGCGACGGCCGCGCATGCCCAATCGACGGGGCAGTCCGCCGACAAGCCGGTCACGGTCGAGACCACGGCCGTCGACGAAGTGATCGTCACCGGCGTCATGGTCGGCACCGCCGCCAAGAAGGCCAATGTCTCGTTCTCGGTGCTGTCCGAGGACGACATGAGCAAGTTCACGCCGATCAGCGCCGACGACATGCTGCGCGACATGCCCGGCGTGGTGGTCGAGTCCAACGACGGCGTGGCCCGCAACGAGGTCTTCACCCGCGGCATGACCATCGGCACCGGGGCCAACACTTCGGGCTATTTCTGGACCACGATCCTGGAAGACGGCCTGCCGGTCGTGCCGTTCAAGTTCAGCGGCTTCCAGGACGGCTATTTCTATCGCGCCGACATCTCGACTAGCCGGGTCGAGTCCGTGCGCGGCGGCTCGTCGGCCACCGGCGTCACCACCTCGGTGGGCGCGACCTTCAACTACATCACCGGCAAGGTGAAGCCCGGCGCGATGATCCAGACCCGGATCGGCTTCGAGGGCGAGGACCTGCACCTGTCGTGGAAGCAGGTCGACGGCGCCTATGGCTGGGTCAACGAGGCGGGCGACCTGGGCCTGGGCGTCAGCGGCTTCTACCGCCGGTCCAGCGGCCAGGTGGATCCGGGCTTCGACCTGAACCACGGCGGCCAGTTCCGGGTGAACCTCTACAAGGACTACAACACCGACAACGGCGGCGGCTCGTTCAACCTGGTCTACAAGCACCTGGACGACACCAACGCCGAACTGACCACGTTCCAGCAGCCGACCTACGGCTACCAAAACCCTGAGGAAATCCCGGGCTTCGGTCGCGACGTGAACCTGTTCATGAACGGCGGCAAGCAGACCGTTCCCAACTACTTCAAGCCGGGCAGCCACACCCTCGATCCGTCCGACGGCTATCGCTACAAGCAGGACGCCCTGTCGCTGCGCTGGAACCACGACATCGGCGAGCGCCTGACCTTCACCGGCTCGGCGCGGATCCAGAAGTCGACCTATCGCGGCCAGTCCTACAAGCCCCAGCAACTGGCCTCGCTGGCCTCGGCGGCGGCGACGCGCGAGCGGTTCGGCCTGAACATCAACAACCTGGACCGCACGCCGGGCTATTACGTCTTCACCAACGCCGCCGGCCAGGAAGTGGCGCGCGTCGCCAACAATGTCGCCGGCTCGCAGATGGGAACCAACTACCGCACCGGCGCGGCCTGTCCGCGAGTGACGGCGGCCACCTGGCAGAGCACCAGCCTGTGCATCGTCGGCAACACCTTGCCCAACCGCGACATCGACATGCGCGGCGGCGTGGTCACGGGCGTCACGCCCAAGCCCGACGGCAGCTACGATCACACGCTTCCGATCGAAAGCGCCACGCAGGATCTCGTGCTGCTGACGCGCGCCGAGGACAACTACCGTGAATCCGTCGACTACATGGGCAACTTCACGGCCACCTATCGCGGTGAGACGTGGAGCGTGAACGGCGGGCTCTACCTGTCGCGTTCCGAGCAGGTGAACGACAACTGGGCCAATGGTCTGGGCGTGTCGGCCTGGGCCGACGGCCAGGTCCAGAACCTGAACGTCAAGTACGTCACCAATGGCGGCACGAGCTATCAGCTGACCGATGCGGGCGGCTGGGGCTCATACGGCAGCGGCCTCTTCACCACCGTCTCGCAACGCGCGCGGATCATGGAGCTGTCGCCCTATGCGGGCTTGGCCTGGTCGCCGACCAAGCACTGGGACTTCAACGCCAGCATCAAATACCAGTACTTCCACGCCCGGACCTATTCGGAGACCTGGGACCTGCGCAACCCGGGCGCGGCCTCGCTGACCAATGGCGGTCTCGATGGCGATCCGCTGACCGTCTACGACAACGTCTACATGACCAAGGCGCCGGCCAAGGTGATCGGCGCCGACAAGAAGGTCAGTCTCGTCGATTACAGCGTGGCCCTGGGCTACAACTTCAACGACAAGCACAAGATCTATTATCGCTACACCGACGCCAAGCAGCCGTCGTCGGGCGTGATCAACCGCTACTCGACCGCGGCCACACTGGTGCGCCCGCTGGGCCCGACGGCCTACATCAAGGGCCACGAGTTCGCCTACACCTTCGGCGATCGCCGCTTCAACGGCCAGGTCACCTACTTCTACCAGAACTTCGCGGTGAACGATTATCCGACCGGCGTCGACAAGGACAACGTCTCGACCTACCTGTTGCCGGACAATTTCAACAAGTACTTCACGCGCGGGATCGAGACCTGGGCCAAGTGGCGGGTCACCAGGAACCTCGAGTGGAACCCGTCGGTGACCTTCCTCAACGGCAAGACCACCGAGGCCTATGTCTGGCTGAACACCGGCGCGAACGGCAACGGCGCGGACGACGACGTGCTGCGCATCGACGCCGGCCTGCTGGCGCGTTCGCCGAAATGGACGCTGAGCAACACGGTGTCCTACCGCTACAAGGATTTCCGTCTCAACGTCCGCCATCGCTGGATGGACGAGCGCAAGCTGAACACCAACTCGCTCGACCACCGGTTCCTGCCGGCGCAGGACAACCTCGACGTCTCGGTGCAGTACAGCGGCCTGAAGAAGACGATGGTCACGCTGGATGTCCGCAACGTGCTCGATAAGGCCTACATCTCGGCCTACGACCCGATGATCAGCACCAACCTTCCCGCCGGCGTGCAGGTCTATGACGTCGTCGAGCAGTTGCCGGAGTCCGGCTACCTGGTGAAGCGCAACGCGCCGCGGTCGGTGTGGCTGACCGTCCGCAAGGAGTTCTAGGCCTCGGCCGGAACCTTGAGGGCCGGCGGGCGAGCGCGTTCTTCTCGCCCGCCGACCCTACCTCAAGCATCATCAACGAGGGGCGCATGACCCGGCATCGGCTGATCCTCGGCGCGAGCGCTCTGCTCGGCCTTTTCGCGACGCAGGCCCAGGCGGCCGCGCCGCTGATCGACAAGGTGGTGTTCGGCGACGCCGCGTCCGAGGTCGCTCACGCCGTGGACGCCTCGGCTTCGGAGCAGGTCGTCGGCGGCCTGGGCGTCGTGGCGCGGCGTCTGCCGCCGGCCCAGCCCGGCGCGCGGTTCAGCGGCGACCTGACGTTCCGGCTGACCGTGGACCCGGCGATCCAGAACTACGCCTCGATCCGCCTGTGGGGCGGCGACGTTAACGACGGCAAGCTGACCCTGTTCTGCGACGGCAGGCAGATCGGCTATCGCCATCTGGGCGACATCGAGATCCTCGACATTGGAACCCAGGCGCCGCCCTTCGCCGGGCGCTTCACGTACCGCACCTTCCCGCTGCCGATCACCCTGACCAAGGGGAAGACGGCGCTGGACTGCGCCATCCGCGCCAGCGGTCCCTACGCGGTCTACACCCAGCAGTTCGAAAGCTTCCAGAAGCCGATGACCCAGGCCTCGCGGCCGGTCTATGCGCTCTACGTCCATGCCGACCCGTTCCTGGACAGCGGCGATCCGGCCGGCGTCGCGCCGCCGCTGGCGACCGCGCCGTCGGCGGGTCCCGAGGTGCTCGAAGACCTGAAGACCCGGGTGAACCGTGAGATCGACCGCAAGCTGGCCCAGCCCGGACCGCTGAACGTGCTGGAGGTGCAGTTCCTGGCTCGCGCCGCGGCCCTGTCGTGGACCAAGGCCCATGCCAATCCGGCCGTGGCCCGCAAGGTCGTCGAGAGCGGAGACGCCTTCTACGCCCGGTTCCTGACCGATCCGAAGAGCGTCTATGTCGACGCCAGCCGCACCAATGCCGACTGGGACGCCATGGGCCCGTTCGGCAAGGCGCTGCGCCTGCTGCAGGCCGATGTCGCGCCGTATCTCGACGCGCCGGTCGCGGGCGTGGCGGGGGCGCCGAAGCGCCGCGAGGCCTATGCCCGGATGCTCGACGCCGGGCTCGGCTATATTCAGACCCACCGGCGGCTCTACACCAACCAGTCGATGATCGTGGATCTGGGGATCTACTGGAGCAACGAGGGCCTGCGATCGCTTGCCAGCCCTCTGGCCCGGCCCGAACCGGCGATGCGGCGCTTCTTCTACGAGTCCATGGGTCTTGCGCCGTGGACCGGCAGTCTCGACGAGGCCGGAAAGCCGACCTATTCCAGCGCCGCCGCCGACACCGGCAGCTTCCGTTCGGCCGACGACTACAAGCTGTTCACCAAGGCCGGGCTGTCCAAGGAGCTCGGCTTCGTCGGCAGCTACGGCGAGATCCTCGACTGGGCGACCAGCATCTACCAGGCCACGGCCGCGACGCCGGGCGGGCAGGGCGATCCGGTCCTGCGCGACCAGCTCCTGAAGATGGCCAGGGCGCGGATGGCGTTCCGCTATCCGGGGATCGACGCCGAGGGCGCGCGCAGCATGCTGCTGGAGGCGCCGATCGGCTGGCGCGATCCGGTTTATCCGGGCGCGACCACCTACGTGCAGAAGTCCGGCTGGGACAACACGCCCTTCAACGTCGCGATCGCCACGCGCGACCCGCAACTGATGGCGATCGCCCGCCAGGCCCTGGACGATGGACAGTACTACGCGGTGCTGCGCGATCGCCTGAAGGACAAGAACCAGCGTACGACCATCGGCCTGCTCGACGCCTATGACGAGTGGCTGGCCGTGAAGGCCTGGCCGAAATCGGACGTGAAGCTGCCGATGACGCCCGGCCAGCCCGACTTCGTGTTCGCCGATCCCGAGGACGGGGTGGTGGCGATCAAGAACGGCGACGAGGTGCTCTACGCCTCGCTCTACTGGCGGGCCAATTGCGGGGTGAACCGCCTGGCGCGCTTCCACTACCAGACGCCGTCCGTCGACCGTATCGCCACCATCGCCGCGCGGATCGACTTCGAGCCCAGCGGCAAGACCTGCGTACGCCGCGCCACGCCGCACATCTCGGCCGGCTCGATCCCGATCGTCGCCTATCCCGGCGAGGCGCCCGCCGCGCTGGAGGGCGAGGTGCTGCCCGTGGCCAAGGGGCCGCCAGAGGCGCGCTACAAGGATCAGGACAATCCCTTCGCCGGGCGTGGCTACTACTACGAGGCCGCCTATGGCCCGTACCTGATCGCCATGAACGCCAGCCCCGACAAGTCCATGACGCTCGCGCTGCCGAAGGCGGTCGGGGATCGCGTCGACCTGGTCACCAAGCGCAAGCTGGCGTCCGGTGCGGCGAGCCTTACCCTGGCGCCGGGCCAGACGGCGGCGATCTACGCGCCGTCTCGGTAGCCGCGGAGGAGGCCGCTGGTGAGCAACGACCACGATCTGAGGCTGGTCGCGCCGTTCAGCCCTACGATCATCAAGGCGACCATGCCGCCAGGCGTGGTCGAGCGCCTCAACGCCCGGATCGACGAGATCGTCGGGCGAAAGGACGAGGTCGCCGCCCGCGACTGGTCGGCCCATCTGGCGGGCGCGGTCAGCACCGAGATCCGCTTCACCGACGTGATCCGCGAGACCGCCGAGCTCACCGACTTCCTGTTCGACGTGGCCCGCACCTACACCTACCGGTGCGAGAACGCCCTGATGCATTTCTCCGACTACGAGCGAACCGAGGAGCTCGAGGCGAAAAGGCTGCGCATCGAGATCAAGGAAGGCTGGATCAACGACATGGTCGCCGGCGACTACAATCCGGCCCATTTCCATCAGGGCTGCCTCTATTCCAGCGTGGGCTTCCTGCGCGTTCCGCCTGGCTACGAGGCCGAGTTCGCGGCCGACAAGGCAAGGCAGAACACCGCCGGCTGCCTGCAGTTCATCGACAGCCGCAGCGCCGTCGGAGCCAAGAACCTGTTCACGGTCAAGCCGGTGGTCGGCGACTTCTACCTGTGGCCCTCGTGGATGCTGCACTGCGTCTACCCGTTCCGCAGTCCGGGCCTGCGCCGGTCGATGGCGATCAATCTCGCTCTGGCCTGAGCAGGACGCCGCGGAGGGCGCTTGCGCCCAGTAATGATATCGATATCATAATTCAAAGTCAGAAGAAGCGTACGGGGAGAAGCGCGTGAAGAGCCAAGCAAAGCGGATGGTGTCGGGGCTCGCCCTGGCGAGCTGCCTCCTGGCTGGGGCGGCTGGCGCCCAGACCCTGAAGTCGGGCCATCCGTACCTGACCTTCAGCGACGCCCACGTCTCGCAGTTCAAGGCCCGCGTGGCCGAGGATCCCGACGCCAAGGCCGCCTGGGCCAAGGCTCGAGCCGACGCCGACGCGGCCCTGACCCGCAAGCCGGCCAACGACCGCGAACTGAACGCGGCCCTGATGGGCCTGTCGCTGACCTACCGCATGACCGGCGAGCGCAAGTACGCCGACCGCGCCAAGGCCCTGCTCGACATCTATGCGAACCGCGCCAACTGGGTGACCGACAAGCCGCTTCTGGCCCGCAGCCCGGTCTGGAACTCCGATCTCGGTATGGGGACCACCGCCTACACCTTCGGCCTGACCTTCGACGCCATCCACGACGCCCTCAGCCCCGCCGAGCGCGACCGCCTGGCCAAAGCCCTGGTCAAGGGCGCGATCCGCCCGACCCTGAACGACTGGATCGACGGCAAGGAGCGCATCCACAGCCTCGACACCATGGGTCACAACTGGTTCAGCCACATCGTGTTCGGCGCCGGGGTGGCGGCGATCGCCATCAAGACCGAGGAGCCGCAGGCCGACGCCTGGATCCGCCGCATCGACGAGGCGGCCGAGGAGTGGGCCAACTACGACGGCAGCGCCATCGAGACCAAGCCGGCGCACTTTGCGTCCAATGGGGCCTTCGTCGAGAGCATCAACTACGCCGACTTCGCCGCCGAGGGCTACCTGCGCTTCAAGCGCGCCTGGCTCGACGCCTTCAGGGAGCAGCCGGCGGCGACGCCGCGCCTAGCGAGCCTGGGCGACTACTTCATCCAGAACCTCTACCCGACCACGGGCGGTTTCCTGTCGACCAATTTCGGCGACGGCAATCCGACCTCCAGCGGGGCCAGCGCCATCGCCAACCTGTGGGCGACGGGCGACCAGCAGTCGCGCTATCTCTGGTATCTGAACACCGTGCGTCCCGATCCCAAGCAGGACGTGTTCGCCGAGCCCGAGAACATGGTGCAGTGGCCCTCGGCCAAGGCCCGGGCATCCGTGGGCAAGGGGCCGGGCCTGCCGATCAGCTGGATCGACAGCGACCTGGGCGCGGCGACCCTGCGCTCGTCCTGGGCGCCGGACGCCACCTTCCTGGCGCTGCGTTCGGGCTTCACCTGGAACCACAACCACGCCGACGCCGGCAGCTTCATCCTCTGGCACAAGGGCAAGCAGCTGCTGATCGACTCCGGCAACAGCAGCTACGCCCGGCCCGAGTACGATGGCTATTACCGCCAGAGCGTGGCGCACAACGTCGTCACCCTGGACGGCAGGGCCGAGCCGGAAAGCAACACCTACAACGGTTCGCACTTCGTGGGGCGGGTCGACCACCTGGTCGACGCCGGCGACCTGCGCTTCGTCTGGGCCGACGCCACGGGCCCCAACGCCCGAACCTTCGAGCGCAAGTACCGCAGCTTCATGTGGATCGGCGACGTGATCCTGGTCATCGACGACCTCAAGGGCTGGGCGCCGGGCCAGTTCGAATGGCTGATGCACTATGAAGGCGAGGCCAAGCGCCAGGGTCAGGTGATCACCGTCAGGAACGGCGAGGCCGAGGTCGCGGTGCGGCCGCTGTTTCCAGAAACCCTGCCGGACGCGGGCCTGTTCACCGACTATCCTGAACTGATGCGGATGGCCGAGGGCAAGGGCCTGAAGGATCACGCGCCCGACGAGGTCCAGCCCTACCTGCGCCTGCAGGCGCCGGGCGTGACCGACCGGACCAAGTTCGTGGTCGCCCTGACGCCGAACGGTGCGGCTGCCGCGCCCGTGATCGAGAAGGACGAGACCAAGGACTGGCTGATGGTTCGCGTGCGCCAGAAGGGCGAGGTCACCGAGGTCTATTTCAATCTGCTGGCCGACGGCCGCATCCGCCACCGCAACGCCAATGCCGATCTCGGCGGCTGGCGGACCGACGCCTACATTCTGGCGCTGACCTATCCGGAGGGCGGCAGCGCGGCTAAGCCGCGCCGCTGGTTCGTCGCCGACGGCAGCTATCTGCGCCGCGACGGCCGCGTCGAGCTCGACAGCCTGTCCAAGGCCTTCGTGGTCAAGGACAAGGCGGGGCAGGGCGTCGAGGCCAGCATACAGGGCCAGCCGACCTATGCGATCCGCCTGGCCTGCGACGGCGCGCGCTCGATCAAGGTCGACGGCGTCGCCAAGGCCTGTTCCGGCGACGTGGCGCTGGCGCGTCGATCCACGCCGTCCAACTGAGTTTCAATCATCGCATTTGTCTGACAAAAGCTCTTGTCAGCGACATATGATATCGATAACAAGGTTATGTGGTTGGAGAAGATCGCCGTGCAGGCGACGCCCCGACCCGGGAGTGAAACAGAGAGGGCGCGGCAAGCGCCCTAGCCAACAGGGAAAACCCGCCTCGCGCGGGATCTGACGGGCCGCGCCGGCTTATCGGGCGTAGGCTCCGCAGGAGGGGAAGCCATGAAGTCCGAAGTTCAATCGCGTCTGTTCCTCACCGTCTCGACGCTGGCCGTCGCGCTGGGCGCGTTCGGCGCCGCCCACGCCCAGACCGCGCCGGCGCCAGCCGCCGAAGAAGCAGTGGAGGAGGTGGTCGTCACCGGCATTCGCCAGAGCCTGCAGTCGGCCGTGCAGGTCAAGAAGAACACCATGGAGGTGGTCGACTCCATCCGCGCCGAGGACATCGGCAAGCTGCCCGACCCTAACGTCGCCGAGACCCTGACCCGCATTCCGGGCGTGCAGGGCTATCGTTACGGCGGGGAGGGGGCTTCGCCGGTCGGCGCCGGTTCGGGCCTGACGATCCGGGGCCTGTCGGGCCAGACCGCCTCGCAGGTCGATGGCCGCTCGTACTTCACCGCCGGTGGCAGCGAGTTCAACATCGAGGCGGCCATCCCCGGCATGATCGCGGGCCTGGACGTCTACAAGAACCCCTCGGCCGAGCACATCGAGGGCGGCATCGGCGGCCTCGTCGACATCAAGACCCGCCGTCCGCTCGACCTGCCGAAGATGTCGGGCAGCGTGGCGATCTCCGGCCGCTACAACGACATGGTCAAGCAGATGCAGCCCGAGTACTTCGGCCTGGTCTCGCATAAGTGGGACGTGGGCGACGGCGAGATGGGCCTGCTGCTCGGCGCCAACTACCAGAAGAGCTGGAACCGCTCCGACAATGCGCCCGGTCCCGGCGGGACCAACCTGCGCCGCGTGGTGCGCGCCGACAGCGCCGAATATATCGGCAACAGCGCCTACAACCAGGCCTATGCCGGTCGCGGCGACGTCGCCTTCCTGGCCGACGTGGCCAATCCGCTGGCCCTGAACGCGACCGAGCGCGCCAACCTGGTCAACATGGCCGGCGTGCAGATCAACGTGAACGAGGAAGACATCCAGCGCACCCGCAAGGGCTTCGCCGGCGCCTTCCAGTGGAAGGTGCGTCCGGGCCTCGAGGTCTATGTCGACGGCAACTACAACTCCTACCTCTACCACCAGGGCTACCGCTTCCTGAACGGCGTCGACAGCCGCTACGTCCAGGGCCTGGCGACCACTCCCTTCAGCACCACCGAGGGTCTGGCCAACCGCAACGCCAACGGCGGCGAGGACGCGGTCCTGGCCGGACAGCGCTTCAACAGCGGCACGTTCCTGGGCTCGAGCTTCTCGTCGATCGGCGGCGACGAGCATCGGATCTACAAGACCTGGATCCTGGCCGGCGGCGCCAAGTGGTCGCCGACCGACGACCTCGATCTCAAGGCCGACCTGTCCTACGTCAAGGCTGACCAGCACCAGGACAACCGCTCGGTGACCATGACCCCGCGCGCGGGCCTGACCTGGGACGTGACCCGCACGGTCGGCGCGCCCCAGCGGGTGTCGATCAGCGGCCCCGACCTGTCGAGCCCCGCCAACTGGGTGCTGCTGAACTACGCCAACGGCGTCAACAACGTCTATGACG
This sequence comes from Caulobacter sp. 10L414, assembly GCF_056395525.1. Taxonomy (NCBI): domain Bacteria; kingdom Pseudomonadati; phylum Pseudomonadota; class Alphaproteobacteria; order Caulobacterales; family Caulobacteraceae; genus Caulobacter; species Caulobacter sp. 10L414. The sequence continues at coordinate 39,958 of NZ_JBFTJR010000022.1, read as the reverse complement.
ACGCGGGGCTGGCCGCTCAGTTCGACGGCAAGCTGCGCATCAACGACAGCTTCATCAAGGCCGTGAAGTTCGGCGCGCGCTACTACCGAAAGAAGTCGAAGTTCTACAACTACTCCTTCAGCGGCAAGAACCTGACGACGGACGGCCTGGCCCTGGCGGCCAACCAGTCGAACGGCGTCCTGGCCTCGACCGTGCAGGATCTCGTGGCCGGCTCGCACACCAACTGGTTCGACGGCGAGGCGGGGTATTCGGGCGGCTTCCTGACCTTCTCGCCCGACGCCCTGCTGGGCGACAATGTCCGCAACCGCTTCGCCCTGGCCGGCATCGCGGCCGAGGACTCGCTGCCCGAGGTGCTGCTGTCGCGCCGCAAGGCGGTGGAGGAGACCCTGGCCGGCTACGGCGTGGTCGACTTCGCCTTCCTGAACGACCGCATCCGGGGCAATGCCGGCGTGCGGGTGGTGCGCACCAATCTCGACGCCGAGGCGCGGGTCACCGACACCACGGGCGCGACCCCGGTGATCGTCGCCCGCAGCCAGGGCAACAGCTACACCGACGTGCTGCCGACCCTGAACCTGACGGGCTACATCCAGGACGACCTGCTGGTGCGCTTCGGCTTCGGCAAGGGCATGACCCGGCCCAGCGTCGGCGACATCAACCCGACGGTGGCGGTCAACCTGACCAGCGGCACGGGCAGCCAGGGCAACGCCAACCTGCAGCCGCTGCGGGCCTACAGCTACGACCTGTCGCTGGAGAAGTACTTCGGCCCCACCAGCTACGTCTCGGCCGCGGCGTTCTACAAGAAGGTCGACGGCTTCCCGATCGGGGTCGAGAGCTGCCAGACGGTGGCGACCTCGCAGCCCTATACCGGGGTGACGCCCAACAACTGTCCGACCGGCCAGTTCCGCATCACCCAGACCCAGAACGCCGATCCCGGCTTCGCCAAGGGCGTCGAGCTCGCCGCCCAGACCTTCTTCGACTACGACTTCCTGCCGTCGATGATGCACGATTTCGGCGTCCAGGGCTCGTACACCTGGGTCAAGACCGAGCTCCCGCTCGGGGCGATGAAGGTGCGTCAGCCGTTCCAGTCCGACCAGAACTGGAGCCTGGCGGGCCTCTACGAGAACAAGAAGGTCTCGGCCCGCCTCGTCTATACCTACCGGTCGGACTACGTGCTGTTCGGGATCTCGCCCAACCCCATCGATGGCCGCTACCTGAAGGGCTACGGCCTGCTCGACGCCTCGGTGAACCTAAACCTGCGCGACGACCTGACCCTGTCGCTGACGGCCTCGAACCTGACCAACAAGGCCCCGATCCGATACGTCGGCGAGCCGGACGGCGGCTACGACACCGACATCCTGCGCCAGTACTTCATGAACGGGCGGGTCTACGGGATAAGCCTGCGCTACAAGTTCGGCGGCTGACCGCCGTCGCATCAAGTCCCGCCTCGGGGCGCCGTCGACGACGGCGCCCTTCTTTTTGCGTTCAGCGGAAGGAGAGCCCCACGACCTCGCCGCTCACCGCGATGTCGCCGTCCTTGGCCGATTTCACCGGCTTGCCGTCGATGGTCAGGTTCTCGATCGTCACGTTCTTCACCGCAACCTGGGGCGACAGGCCCCGGATGATCGACAGGCTGGGCATGCCCTCGCCGGTGTAGGCGACGTTGCGGATCGTCAGGCCGTCGATCCCGCGTCCGGGCGCCTTGTTGTAGCGCGGGTTCTCGCCGGCGACGAGGTTGATCAGCTTGCCTTCCTCGATGCGGTCGACCCGCACGTTGCTGAAGGTGATGTTGCGGATCAGCGTGCTGTCGCCGGAATAGGCGGCGATCGCGCCCTCCCAGTCGGGGTCGTCCTCGTCCAGGTTGGCGACGTCGATGTTGTCGAAGGTCACGTCGCGGATGGTGCGCGGATCGGCGTTGTCACCGAAGTGGCCGATATAGAGGGCGTGGGCGACGTCGATCCACAGGCGCATGTTCGAGACCTGGATGTCGAAGGTGTCGCCCGGCGGGTTGGGATCGGGAATGCCGGTCTGGGCGGCCTTCTGGCGGCAGATCGGGCAGTCGGCCACGGCGTAGACCACCACGGCGTCGTCCGAGACCCGCAGGTAGCCGTCGCGCACCTTCACGTGCCGAGAGGTCGAGATGTTGATCCCGTCCGACCACTTGCCCGAGGTGAAGCCGGTCAGCTGGCTGACCGTGACGTTCTCGGAGTTGCGGATGTTCATCACCCGGGCTGCGTCCTTGCGGTCGCTGTTGACGATGATCAGGTCCGAGACCTCGACGTTCCTGGCCTTTTCCAGGTCGATCGCCCGGCCGGGATCCCAGAGCAGGCCGCGCCCGGAGATCTTCACGTCGCTGACGCCGGAAAGGTCGAACGCGCCCTTCAGCACCGCGCCGCCGTCCATATAGACGCGTTGGCCCGACTTGACCGGGAAGTGGTCGAGGCCCGTGGGCGGGACGTGGAAACCAGGTCCGAAATAGACGACATCGACGCCGGTGGGGCGGGCAGGGGGCGGGGCGCCGGCCACGATGTGCAGATTGCGCAGGCGGTCGTCGTCGAACTGCAGCGAGAAACGCTCGGGCTTCGTCAGCGTCATGCGCAGGACCGAGCCCTGGCGCTGGGGCTTGATCGCGCTCGACAGCGGCGCGACCGAGACATCGGAAAAGCGGCCGTTGTTTTTCATCACCTCCAGCTCGACCGCTCCGTCGAAGTCGAAATAGACCAGCGAGGCGTTCTGCTTGGTGTCGGTGTCGACCTGCACCCGGTACTCGTAGAGGTCGCGCCATTTGGCGCCCGGCGCACGCACCCGCACGGTGAAGTCGTCGTTGTGCGCGGCGTACATCAGCTGCGGCGGAACCGGATAGGTCAGCAGCGTGTCGGCCAGCACGGAGCTCGCCACGCCTCCCAGCAGCATGGCGGCCAGCGCCGTGGTGGCGGCGCGACGGGCCAGGGTCTTCTGTCGGCTCATGTTTCCTCCCAGGATCTTCGGCACCATCGGTGATTATGATATCGATATCAATAACGTCGACATATGTGACGAAGCGTGACTGGAGGGAACCGTCGCTTTGACGCATGGGAACGGTCTTCCTATGGTGCTCCTTGAGGCCTGTAAGGCGTCGGACCCCGGCTAGACCCGTTCCGTGGCAGGAGGCCCCCAACCGTTTTGTCTTCCAACCTGCTCCTTCTCGTGATCCTGGCCGCGCCGTTCCTGGGCGCGGCCGTGGCCGCCGGCCTTCCGCGTCATGCGCGCACCTCGGCGGCCATCCTGTCCTGGCTGGTTTCGCTGGTCTCCCTGGTGAGTCTGGCGGCGCTCTGGCCGATGTTCGCGGATGGAGAGGTGCTGCGGCTGGCGATTCCCTGGCTGCCGTCGCTGGGCGTCAGCCTGATCCTGCGCCTGGATGGCCTGTCGTGGATCTTCTGCGCCCTGATCCTGGGGATCGGCGCCTTGGTGGTGCTCTACGCCCGCTACTACATGTCGCCGAAGGATCCGGTGCCCCGGTTCTTCTCGTTCCTGCTGGCCTTCATGGGCGCGATGCAGGGCGTGGTGCTGTCGGGCAACCTGATCCAACTGGCGGTCTTCTGGGAGCTGACCAGCCTCTTCTCGTTCCTGCTGATCGGCTACTGGCACCAGAACCCCTCGGCCCGCGAGGGCGCGCGCATGGCCCTGACGGTCACGGCGCTGGGCGGGCTGTGCCTGCTGGTCGGCATGATCCTGATCGGCTCGATCGCCGGCAGCTACGACCTGGACGACGTGCTGGCCGCCAAGAGCGTCATCCTGGCCGATCCGCGATCGGTTCCTGCCCTGGCTCTGGTGCTGATGGGCGCCCTGACCAAGAGCGCCCAGTTCCCGTTCCATTTCTGGCTGCCGCGCGCCATGGCCGCGCCGACGCCTGTCAGCGCCTATCTGCACTCGGCGACGATGGTGAAGGCGGGGATCTTCCTGCTGCTGCGCATGTGGCCGATCTTCGGCCAGACCGAGCTCTGGTACTTCGTCGTCGCCGGCGCCGGGGTGGCGACGCTGCTGATCGGCGCCTGGTGCGCCATCTTCCAGCACGACCTCAAGGGCCTCCTGGCCTATTCGACCATCAGCCACCTGGGGCTGATCGTGCTGCTGCTTGGCCTGGGCTCGCCGTTGGGAGCGATCGCGGCGATCTTCCATACGGTCAACCACGCCACCTTCAAGGCGTCGCTGTTCATGGCCGCCGGCATCATCGACCACGAGGCCGGCACGCGCGACATGCGCAAGCTGAGCGGCCTCTACAGGTTCATGCCGATCACCGGCACGCTGGCCATCGTCGCCGCGGCGGCCATGGCGGGGGTGCCGCTGCTGAACGGCTTTCTCTCCAAGGAGATGTTCCTGGCCGAGGTGGTGGCCGGCAGCGACGGCCACGCCTTGAACGCCGCCCTGCCGGTGCTGGCGACCTTGGCCAGCGCGTTCGGCGTGCTCTATTCGCTGCGTTTCATCCTGGCGACCTTCTTCGGCCCGCCGCCCACGGCGCTCGACAAGGTCCCGCACGAGCCGCCGGCCTGGATGCGCCGTCCGGTCGAGATCCTGGTCGCGCTGTGCCTGCTGGTCGGCGTACTGCCGGCCCTGACCGTCGGACCGTTCCTGCGCAGCGCCGCCGTCGCCGTGCTGGGCTTCGACGACTTGCCCTATTACAGCCTGGCGCTCTGGCACGGCTTCAACATGCCGCTGCTGCTCAGCGTGCTGGCCCTGGCCGGCGGCGTGGCCGCCTACGCGATCTTCGGCCGGAAGCTGAACAACAATCCGCGCGGCGGACCCTGGGGGCTCAAGCGCCTCAACGGCGGCTATCTCTTCGAGAAGGCTATGACCGGCGTCGTCAAGGGCGCGCGCTGGGTCGAAAGCCGCCTGGGGACCGAGCGGATGCAGCCGCAGCTGCGCCTGGTCGTCCTGGCCGCACTGGCCGCCGGCGCGGCGGCCGCATTCGCGGGCGGCGTGGCGATCCGGCCGTCCTGGTCGACGCCCGGCGCGGCCGAGTTCGTATTCGCGGGTCTCTGGCTGACCGGGGGCGGCTGCGCGATCGCGGCGGCCTGGCAGGCCAAGTATCACCGCCTGGCCGCGGTGGTGCTGATGGGCGGGGCGGGCCTCGTCAGCTGCATCACCTTCGTCTGGCTGTCGGCGCCGGACCTTGCCCTGACCCAGCTGCTGGTCGAGGTGGTCACCACCGTTCTGCTGCTGCTGGGCCTGCGCTGGCTGCCCAAGCGGCGCGAGGATATCCAGGCCTCGCAGGTGGAGCTCACGCGCTCGCGTCGCCGCAGGCGTGTCGATCTGGTCGTCGCCGCCGTCGTCGGCCTGGCTCTGGCCTTCGTCTCCTACGCCGTCATGACCCGGCCGATGGTCGAGGGCATATCCCGCTTCTTCGTCGAGCGCGCCTACAGCGAGGGCGGCGGGCGCAACGTCGTCAACGTGATCCTGGTCGACTTCCGGGCCTTCGACACCTTCGGCGAGATCACGGTGCTGGGCATCGTCGGCCTGACCGTCCTGGCGCTGCTGCGCCGCTTCCGGCCGGCCAGCGACAGCCTGCCCGCGCCCAACCAGAAACAGGCCCGTGAGCGTACCGGCCCCGTCGCCGAAGGCCGCAAGGCGGGCGACGCCGTGCGCGACACCATGCTGATCCCGCGTGTGGTCATGCGTTGGATGTTCCCGTTCGTGATCGTGCTGGCGGTGCATCTGTTCCTGCGCGGCCACGACCTGCCGGGCGGCGGCTTCGCGGCCGGGGTGGCGCTGTCGATCGCCGTGCTGCTGCAGTACATGGCCAACGGCGCGCGCTGGGTGGAGGAGCGATTGCTGCTGCGGCCCATCCTCTGGATCGGCTGGGGGCTGACGATCGCGGCCGGCTGCGGTCTTGTCGCGATCGGGTTCAACCGGCCGTTCCTGACCTCGGCCTTCAAGTATGTCGAGCTGCCGCTGCTGGGCCGCGTGCCGCTGGCCAGCGCCGTGATCTTCGACCTGGGCGTCGTGCTGCTGGTGGTCGGCGCCACGGTGCTGATGCTGGTGGCCCTGGCCCACCAGTCGCTGCGCCGCGCCAAGGACGACGCCGAAAACGAGCAAGCGGAGGAGGGCGCATGACCGAGTTCGTGCTCGCGGCCGCCATCGGCGTCCTGTCCGCCGCCGGGACCTGGCTGCTGCTGCGGCCCCGCACCTTCCAGGTGATCATGGGGCTGTCGCTGCTGTCCTACGCGGTGAACCTGTTCATCTTCTCGATGGGGCGCCTGCGCTCGGGCATGCCGCCGATCACGGCCAAGGGCGCCGAGCGGCCGGAGCTGTACGCCGACCCGACGCCCCAGGCCCTGGTGCTGACCGCCATCGTCATCAGCTTTGCTTTGACGGCCCTGTTCCTGGTGGTGCTGCTGGCCTCGCGCGGCGCGACCGGCAGCGACCACGTCGATGGACGGGAGCCGGCCGAATGAGCCTTTGGGACCATCACCTGATCCTGCTGCCGATCCTGCTGCCGATGGTCATGGCCTCGGCCATGCTGCTGTTCGACGAGCGTCGCCGACGGCTCAAGAGCATCATCAGCTTGACCGCCATGGCCGCCATCCTGCTGGTCGCCCTGGCCCTGCTGCACGAAAGCATGACCGGCGCGGCCGATGGCGGCGACACCGCCCGCGTCTATCGCCTGGGCGGCTGGGACGCGCCGTTCGGCATCGTGCTGGTGGCCGACCGGTTGTCGGCGATGATGGTGGCGCTGACCAGCGTGCTGGGCGCGGGAGTCCTGGCCTTCGCCCTGGCTCGCTGGGACCGGGCCGGTCCGCGTTTCCACGCCCTGTTCCTGTTCCTGATCATGGGCGTCAACGGCGCCTTCCTGACCGGCGACCTGTTCAACCTGTTCGTCTTCTTCGAGATCATGCTGGCGGCCTCGTACGGCCTGGCCCTGCACGGTTCGGGCGAGGCGCGGATCCGGGCGGGCCTGACCTACATCGCCATCAACCTGACGGCCTCGCTGCTGTTCCTGATCGGGGTGTCGCTGCTCTACGGCGTGACCGGCACGCTGAACATGGCCGAGTTCGCGCTGAAGGTGCGGACCATCGCCCCCGACGACCGCGGTCTGCTGCACGTCGGCGCGGCGATCCTGGGCACGGCCTTCCTGATCAAGTGCGCGGCCTGGCCGCTGGGCTTCTGGCTGGCGCCGACCTACACCGCCGCCAGCGCGCCGTCGGCCGCGGCCTTCGCCATCCTGTCCAAGGTCGGGGTCTATGTCGTGCTGCGCCTCAGCCTGCTGGCCTTCGGCGACGACGCAGGGGCCTCGGCGCATTTCGGCCAGTCGTGGCTGCTGGTCATGGGCCTGGCGACCCTGGCGTTCGGGACCCTGGGCCTGATCGCCTCCCGCGACCTGTCGCGCGCCGGCGCCTATGCCGTGATGGTCTCGTCCGGGACGATCCTGGCCGTGGCGGGCGTGGGCGACAAGGCCGTGCTGGGCGGGGCGCTATTCTACCTGATCGGCTCGACCCTGGCCTGCGGCGCGATGTTCCTGCTGGCCGAGGTGCTGCAGCGGGGCGTCGATTCCGGCGCCCAGCGCGAGCGGGCGGTGTTCGATGACGAGTACCGCGACCCGTTCGACGACGACGAGCGCAACGAGCCGGGTCTCGTCATCCCCGCCGCCGTCGCCGCGCTCGGCGGGGCGTTCCTGATCTGCACCCTGATGATCGCCGGCCTGCCGCCGCTGTCGGGCTTCATTGGCAAGCTGGCCATGCTGGACGCCCTGGCCCGCTCGCTCGCGCCGGCCAGCATCGCCGTGATCGTCGGCCTGTCGCTGTCCAGCCTCGGCGGCCTGATCGGCCTGACCCGACTGGGCGTCGGCGCGCTGTGGGCGCGTGACGAGGATGCGCCTGAACTGGTGGTGGGCGCGGCCGAACTGGCCGGCATGGGCGGCCTGCTGGCGGCCTGCGTGCTGCTGGCGCTGTTCGGTGGCGCGGGCCTGGGGTTCGCCGAGCACACCGCCGAGTGGCTGGGCCGTCCCGACGCCTATATCCGCGCCGTGCTGGGGGCCACGCCATGATCCGCGCGCTTCTTCCCCATCCGCTTCTGGCGCTGGGCCTGTTCGTCACGTCGCTGCTGATGAGCGGCTCGGTCGAGCCGCCGGCGCTCGCGCTCGCGGCCGTCCTGGCGCTGGCCACGCCCCAGGTGATGCGGGCGCTGGACGCCCAGACGATCCGCATCCGCTCGCCGGGCGCCATCGTCGCCCTGGCCGGCTGCGTCGTGGTCGACGTGCTGCGCTCGAACTGGGCGGTGGCGGCTATCATCCTGGGCCGGCGACGCCGCGAGCGCCGCTCGGGCTTCATCCATGTGCCGTTGGACCTGAAGGATCGCTACGCCCTGGCGGTTCTGGCGGTGATCCTGACCGCGACGCCCGGCACGCTGTGGGTCGAGTACGACAGCGCCACCGGCCGCCTGCTGCTGCACGTGCTGGACCTGGTCGAGGAGGACGAGTGGATCCGCCTGATCAAGGACCGCTACGAGCGCCGCCTGATGGAGATCTTCGAATGAGCCAGGCGATCCTGTTCTGGTGCCTGACCGCCGCCCAGGCGCTGCTCGTCGCGGCCATGGCGCTGGCCGCCTGGCGCGCGGTGCGCGGCCCTCGCGCCCAGGACCGCGTGCTGGGCCTCGACACTCTCTATCTCAACGGCATGCTCCTGCTGCTGGTGTTCGGCGTGCGCACGGGGGGCTCGATCTATTTCTACGCGGCGCTGATCATCGGCATGCTGGGCTTCGCCGCCACGGTCGCCTTGGCCAAGTTCCTGATGCGCGGCGAGGTGATCGAATGAGCGTCGCCGACCTTCCCGCCTGGGCCTGCGTGACGGTGGGCCTGCTGGCCGTGGCCGGAGCGGCGCTGTCGTTCCTCGGCGCCGTCGGCCTGTGCAGCTTCAAGACCTTCTACGAGCGGGTGCACGCCCCGACCCTGGGGGCGACCCTGGGCATGGCGTTGATCGTCGCCGCCTCGATCCTGTTCTTCACGCTGGTCGAGGGCAGGTTCATGCCGCGCGAGCTGCTGATCGGCGTCTTCCTGACGGTGACCACGCCGGTCACCCTGATCCTGCTCGGACGAGCGGCCCTGTTCCGCGACCGGACCGAGTTCGCGCGCGAGAAGGACTCCGAGGAGGCCTAGCCTTCCTTGATCACCAGGGTGTCGACCCCGATCCGCTGCAGCAGCGTCGAGGCGACGCTGCCGATGGCTGCCTGGACGAAGCCGCTGATCCCGCGCGCGCCGATCACCACCAGGTCTGGCCACACCTGGCGGGCCACCTCGTCCAGCACCACGCCGGCTTCCCCGGGCTCCAGGTGCGGCGTGATCCTGGCGCGGACGGTCTCGGGCAGGTCCGGGTCGGCGAGCAGGGCGTCCAGCTTCCGTTGCGCTTCCGCACGGGCCAGGTCGCGCACGTCTTCCGACTTGATCCGGCTTTCGAACGGCACGTGATAGGCGTGGACGAGGTGCAGCTTGGCCTCCGGAAACAAAGCCGCCGCGCCCAGCAGGGCGGCCTTGGCGCCCTTCGAGAAGTCCGACCCGATCAGCAGGCGCTGGTAGGGTCCGTGCGGCCGCTGCTTGACCACCAGCACGGGAGCCGAGGCGTTGCGCACCACGTGGTCCACCGCCGTTCCCAGGAGGTAGTCGCCAAGGTCGTTGTAGCGAGCGACGCCGGTGACCAGCAGGTCGCTGCCCATCTCCCGCGCCGTGTCGGTGATGGCCTTGGGGGCTGGGCCGTAGGGCAGGCTGACGCTGGCCTTGGCGCCGGGATCGGGCAGCACGCGGCGCACGTCCAGCGCTGTGGTCGGCGCGTCGCGCTCGATGGCGTGCACCACATGCACGTCGGCGTTCCACTCACGGCCCAGTTCCAGGGCGCGATCGACGGCGCGGTCGCTGCGGGAGGTGAGGTCGGTGGCCACCAGGATCGAGCGGACGGGGTGGGTCATCGGCGAACTCCTCACTGGCTGGGCGACGAGGTTGGCCCCGGCTCGCGAGCGTTGCAATGCAAAATGGCTCTCATCTGGGGTTGCGCCGTGGCAACGCGCTGTCTTTCCTGACGATTTGGGCGCCTGCCCGACGGGCAGTTGACGCGCGACGCGTCCGCTTGCAGAGCTAGGGCGTTGACGGCACGGCGCGCCGGGAAAGAAGAAGCGCGCCACCGAGGGCGGGCAGAGGCGAGCGGTTTTGAAGGAAGAGGGGTGGCGCGGGCTCGTGCGCCGGATCACGCGGATCACCCGTGATCCTTCGGGCGCCGAGGACGTCGTGCAATCGGCGATGGTGCGGATGCTGGAATACCGGCGCGCCAACACGCTCAGCAATCCGGAAGGGTTCGTCGCCCGCGCCGCGGTCAACCTGGCGATCGACGAGCGCCGCCAGCGCGCCCGCCGCCCCGAGGAGGCCCTCGATTTCGTGGAAGAAGCCCTGGCCGACGCCGGGCCGTTGCAGGACGAGGTCCTGCGCGCGCGCGAGCGCCTGGATCGGCTCAAGCTGGGGTTGGCGCGCCTCAGCCCGCGGACACGGGAAGTATTTTTGCTTCACCGGCTGGATGGGCTGAAGTATCGGGAGATCGCCGAACGGCTGGGCATCACGGTCAGCGCGGTGGAGAAGCACGTGGCCAAGGCGGCCCTCTTCCTGACGAAATGGACCGAGAAGTGGTGAAGCCCGAGCGCGATCTGGAAGCCGTTCGCCGGCAAGCGGCCGACTGGCTCGCGCGCCTGCGCAGCGACGCGCGCACGCCGGGCGACGAAGCCGGCTTCAAGGCCTGGCTCGAGCGCTCCGAGGACCATCGCACCACTTTCGACGCCCTGACCTCCACCTGGGAGCTGGCGGGCGCCCTGCGTCACGATCCGCACATCGCTGCGAGCAGGCCGCGTCAGCCGGCGCGCCTGGCCCGGCGCGCGGTGCTGGCCGGCGTCGGCGTCTCGGCGGTCGGCCTGGGCTGGCTGGCCCTGGCGCCGGAGGTCTACGCCACGGGCGTGGGCGAGACCCGAACGCTTCACCTCGACGACGGCTCGTCGGTGCTGCTTGACGCCGACAGCCGGCTGAGCGTGCGCATCGACGGTCGCCAGCGGCGGGCGGGGCTCGACAAGGGCAGGGCCTTCTTCCGCGCCGCCCGCGATCCGGCCAGGCCGTTCGTCGTGGCCGCCGAAGGACGCGAGATCGTCGGCGACGGCGGCGACGCGTTCGGGGTTTCGGTGCTGTCGCAGACAGTGTCGGTGGTCGCGGTCGAGGGGCAGGTGCTGGTGATGACGCCTGGCCAGCCGTCGGGGCGCATCGCCGCCTCGGCCGGCCAGCGCGTGGTCGCGACCGGGCAGGGGCCCGCGCGCCGCGAGACGGCCGACGTGCAGTCGGCCACGGCCTGGCGCTTCGGCCAGGCTGTGTTCGACGACCAGACCCTGGCCGAGGCCCTGGCTGAGATGAACCGCTACAGCCGCCGGCGCATCGTGCTGTCGGATCCCGCCCTGGAGAGCCTGCGGATCAGCGGCGTCTACAAGGCCGGCGACAACGAGGCCTTCGCCCGTTCGGTCGCCACGCTGCTCGACCTGGATGTCCGCGCCAACGGCGCTGGCCTGCTGATCGAGCCGCGCACCGGGGCATGAACCGGTCGTCGCGATCGCTCGAAAAAAGTTGCTGAGGAAAAATCGACCTCCGTCGTCAGGCCTCTTAAGCCCGAAAACGTCGGGCCGAGAGGGGACTAGAATTTCATGACGATGGGGAAAGACGGCCTGCGCCGGATGCTGGCCGGATCGGCGGCCGTGGGCGTTCTGCTGGCGGCCGGGGCGGCCATGGCCCAGACCGTGACGGTGGACGTCCAGGCGCAGTCGCTGGACAAGGCGCTGCGTGAACTGGGCAAAGAGACGGGGACCAACATCCTGTTCTCGCCCAAGACGGTCGCCGGCCGCCGCTCGGCCGCCGTGGTCGGCAAGTACACGCCGCTGGAAGCCGCGCGCCGCATGGCCGGTTCGGCCGGCCTGGACGTCGTCGAGGACGGCGCCGGCGCCCTGATCGTTCGCGCGCCGGGCGCGACCCAGGCCGCGACGCTGCAGCCGGCCTCGTTCCAGGCCGTAGATCAAAGCCCTGCTGTCGAGGTTGAAGAAGTTGTGGTGACCGGCTCGCGCCTGCGTCGCACCACCTTCGACAGCCCGTCGCCCGTCGTCGAGATCGAGCGCGAAGACCTGCTGGAAAGCGGTTATGTCGACATCGCCGAAGCCCTGACCGACCTGCCGGGCGTCGACATCGGCGTCAACCTGTCGACCAGCCAGTCGGCCGTGCAGGACAACGGCCTGTCGACCGTCAGCCTGCGCAGCCTGGGCCAGAACCGCACCCTGACCCTGATCGACGGCCACCGCACGGTGTCCAACGCCGGCAACATGAACGCGGTCAGCCTCAGCTCCGTCCCGCAGTTCTTCGTCGACCGCGTCGAGATCAGCACCGGCGGCGCCTCGGCCGTTTACGGCTCGGACGCCATTTCGGGCGTCGTCAACATCATCACCACCACCAAGCTCGACGGCGTGAAGGCCCGCGTGGTGGCCGGCGTGACCGACGACGGCGGTGGCAGCAGCACCGAATACTCGGTGGGCGCGGGCAAGCGCTTCTTCGACAACCGCCTCTACGTCATGGCCGGCGCGACCTACGAGAAGCAGGACGCCCTGAACGCCACCGATCGCAAGTGGGCGCTGCAGTCGGTCGTCTATGATCCGGCGACCAACACCGTCTCGGGCCCCGACCTTTCGACCTACACGCCCGGTGGCCGCTTCCGCAGCACCAGCTTCTATTATGACGAAGGCGGCCTGAAGCAGAACTTCGTCACCGCCCAGAACGGCTACGAGACCCGCACCAACGGCACGCTGATCACTCCGGCCAAGCGTTCGTCCGGCGCCCTGAAGATCGTCTACGACGTCAATTCCAACCTGAAGATCTGGGGCCAGTTCCAGGCTTCGCGCGTGACCACCAACTCGGTCCGCGAGCCCTACGGCCTCTACAATTCGACCACCTACGGCGTGAACGACGAGTTCTCGATCGGCAACATCGCGCGGGCCAACCCGTTCGTGCCGGCCCAGATCTATTCGGCCTCGACCTCGTCGATCAGCTTCCGCCGCCGCATGACCGAGGTGGGCGAGCTCGAGATCTACAACCGCCGCACTACCTTGCGCGGCTGGGCCGGCGCCGAGGGCAAGGCGTTCGGCGACTGGGACTGGGGCCTGACCTACGGTTACGGCGAGTATGACGGCTATCAGGTGCGCCGCAACGGCCTGAACATGGCCAACGTCAAGAACGCCCTCAACGCCGAGCGCACCTCGGCCGGCGTGGTCCAGTGCAAGGACGCCGCGGCCCGCGCCGACGGCTGCGTGGCGCTGAACCTGTTCGGCATCGGCTCGATCACCCCGGAAATGGCCGACTACATCCGGGCCAACGTCTGGTATCGCCCGCAGAACCGTCAGGACACCGTCGAGGGCCACATGACCGGCGAGCTGTTCCAGCTGCCGGCCGGTCCGATCCAGACGGCGTTCGGCTTCGAACTGCGCCGTGACAAGACCCGCACGACCACCGACGAGCTGACCCAGAACGGCCTGACCAACTTCGCCTACATCCCCGAGTACAGCGGGGTGGTGAAGACCAAGGAAGCCTTCGTCGAAGCCTCCGCGCCTCTGCTGAAGGACCTGCCGTTCGCCTACCGCCTGGAAATCGACGGCGCCGTCCGCGTGGCCGACTACAATCTCCAGAACGTCGGCACCACGCTCAGCTATCGCGCCGGCGTGCAGTGGGCGCCGGTCAAGAGCCTGCGCTTCCGGTCGGCCTGGAGCCGCGCCCAGCGGGCCCCCGACACCACCGAGCTCTATTCGCCGCCCCGCGACGACTACGACTCGATCGTCGACATCTGCTCGGGCGTGACGGCCAGCACAACCGGCCAGGTCGCGCAGAACTGCCGCTCCAACGCGGGCATCGCCGCGGCCATCGCCGCCAACGGCGCGTTCGTGTCCGAGGTCACCAGCGTCAACGCGCCCAACGGCGGCAACATCGACCTGAAGGAAGAAACCGCCGACACCCTGACGGTGGGCTTCGTCCTGCAGCCGACCTTCCTGCGCGGCTTCGACCTCAGCGTCGACTACTACGACATCAAGGTGACCGACGCGATCTCGTCGCTGTCGAACGCTCAGCTGATGGCCGAGTGCTACGGCTCGACCGGCGGCGCCGACAACCGCTTCTGCAACGTCATCACCCGTGACGCCGAGGGCCAGATCACCAAGATCCTGAACCTCGAGGAAAACCTGGACGACCTGCGCGCCAGCGGCGTCGACGTGGCCCTGCGCTACCGCTTCGACCTCGATCGCTGGAACGTGCCGGGCGACTTCACCTTCCGCGCCAACTACAGCCGTCGCCTGAAGCTGGAGACCCGCTACTCAGGCATCAACGGCACGACGATCGCCGACGATCTGGGCGAAGTCGGCACGTCCGAGCACGAGGGCAAGGCCAGCCTGGCCTGGCGCAACCGCCACTGGAACCTGCAGTGGACGGCCAACTACATCGGCGAGGCCGTGGACGACAACGACCTGGCGGCCGACTTCGCCGCGCGGGGCGTGACCAACCCGCTGTTCCTGAACGTCGACGCCTTCTGGCGCCACGACCTGTCGGTGCGGTTCTATCCGGACCCGAAGAACAAGGAACTGCGTGTGTTCGGCACGGTGCGGAACGTGTTCGACAACGAAGGTCCGTTCCTGCCCAGCGGCACGGAGTCGGGCAACGACTACAACTACAGCGCCGTCTACGGCGTCACCGGCCGGTCCTTCACCCTGGGCCTGCAACTGGCGTTCTGACGTCTTTCGCCGGCGCCTTCGGGCGCCGGCGATCCTTCTTTTCCGGAGCTTCCCATGACCTTTTCACGCCTGGCGGCCCTGGCCGCCGGAGGCCTGCTCGCGCTCGCCGCGCCGTCGGCCTGGTCGGCCCCTCGCACCATGACCGCCGTGGATCTGGTGGGCCTTGAGAAGCTCTCCGATCCCAAGGTCTCGCCCGATGGCCGCTTCGTCCTCTATTCGGTCGGCCGCGTCGACTGGAAGGCCAACGCCGTGCAGGACGATCTCTGGCGGATCGGCCTCGACGGCTCGGATCCTCGCCGCATGGTCGAGGGACCGGCTTCGGGCGCGGCCTGGGCGCCCGACGGCAAGTCGTTCGCCTTCGTCGCCCGGCGCGACGGCGACAGCGGTCGCCAGATCTATATCTCGGCCATCGACGGCGGCGAGCCGCGCCGCCTGGGCAAGGTCCGCACCAGCCCGTCGTCGCTGCGCTGGTCGGCCGACGGCTCTGCAATCTACTTCCTGGCGGCCGCGCCCGACGGCAAGACCCTGGCCAAGCGCAAGCGCGAGAAGGACGACATGCTGTCGTTCGAGACGCCGCAAGGCCGTGGCCGGCTGTGGCGCATCACCCTGGCCGACGGCAAGGCCGAGCCTGTCGTCGAGGGCGAGTTCGAGGTCGAGGCCTTCGACCTGTCGACCGACGGCAAGGCCATCCTCTATCGCCGCGCGCCGTCCGACCTGCTGGATGACAATCCCAAGTCCGAGCTGTGGCTCAAGGAAGGGAAGGGCGCCGATCGCCGCCTGACCGACAACGACTTCCAGGAAAGCACGCCCCGCCTGTCGCCGGACGGTCGCTCGGTGCTGTTCCTGGCCACGGCCGAAAACGGCCGCTACGGCACGGTCAATCCGAACCTCTTCGTGGCGCCGGCCGCCGGCGGGGCGCCGCGCGAGCTGGCCCACGGACTGCCCTACGAGATCGAGGACGCCGTCTGGTCGGCCGACGGCCGAGAGATCTACATCACCGCCACCACTGGCGTTCGCCGCGAGCTGTTCGCCATCGACGTGAAGAGCCAGGCCGTGCGGCCGCTGGCCCAGGGCGACCACGCCGCCGGCGACGTCACCCTGACCCGCGACGGCAAGACGCTGGTGTTCTTCAAGGCCTCGGCGACCTCGCCCGGCGAGGTGTTCCGCCTGGATCCCGCGCGGCCCGCGGCGATGCAGGTAACCCACCTCAACGACGACATCGCGACGCGCTTCCGTCTGCCGCGCCAGGAGGCGATCCAGTGGACGGCCCCGGATGGTCAGGCGCTGGAAGGCCTCGTCACCTATCCGCTCGACTGGCAGCCGGGTCGCCGCTATCCGCTGATCGTGCAGAGCCACGGCGGTCCGCGCTCGTCGGACGTGTTCAACGTCTTCGCCTATGGCCGCTTCAACCCGCTGCTGGCGGCCAAGGGCGTGATGACGCTCAGCGTCAACTACCGGGGCGGCACCGGCTATGGCGACGAGTTCCTGCAGGGCATGAACGCCGGCTACTTCCGTCATGCCGACAAGGACGTGCTGTCGGGCGTCGACAACCTGATCGCCAAGGGCCTGGTCGACCCGGACAAGCTGGGCGTCATGGGTTGGAGCGCCGGCGGCCACATGACCAATCGCCTGATCACCGTCACCGACCGCTTCAAGGCCGCGTCCTCGGGCGCTGGCGCGGTCGACTGGCCGTCGATGTACCTGACGTCCGACACCCGCTGGCAGCGCAGCGAATGGTTCGTGACCCCGCCCTACGGTTCGGCGGCCCGCCGCGATCTCTATGTCGACAATTCCCCGCTGAGCCAGCTCGACAAGGTCAGGACGCCGACCCTGATCCTGGCGGGCGCCGAGGACGAGCGCGTGCCCTGGACCCAGTCGGTCATGCTGCACCGGGCGCTCAAGGCGCTCGGCGTCGAGACCGAGCTCTATCTGGCCCCGCGCGAGCCGCATAACTTCCGCGAACTGCGCCACCGCCTGTTCCAGGTGAACGTGCAGATGGACTGGTTCAGCAAGCGCGTCCTTGGCCAGGACTACGACTGGAGCGCGGCGCCCGACGCCAAGGACGAGACCGACTAAGCCGGTCTACTGCAGGGGCGTGTCGTAGGGGCGCTGCTCGTCGGGATCGACGGGCGGCGACTTCGGCGGGTCCTCGAAGGGAACGACCGGATCGTCGATCTCCGGCGGCGGCCCGTCAGGCGGAATCTCGAGCGGCGGCTGGCCCGGCGTGGGATCGGGGTGCGGCGGCGCGATCGGGTCGGTCATGAACATCTCCATGACGATCGAACGCGCGGGCTCGCGGCGCAGGTTCTACTGGCAGGGCAAGGTCTCGCCGCTTTCGAAGTCGACGCGGAAGCAGTGCTCGACGCCGGTCTCGACGTCGCGGACCACGATGGCGGCCTGGCCGTAGGAATCCACCTCCGGATGCCAGGCCTCCATGAAGGCCACGGCGGCCTCCTCGAAGGTCTCGGCGTCGACGCCATGGGCGTGGTCGCAGCCGTCGTGCAGGGCGTGGACGCGGAAGGTGCGGGTCTCGAACATGGCGTTTCCTCCGAACATCCAACGCATGGCGAGCGCGGAGGATTCAACGCCCTCCCGCGAGCGGCGTCCAGATGGTCGGACCGGCGCGAGGCCGGATTCCGGCCGATCGCCAAACGAGAAAGCCTCATCACCCTGATCGGCGCCTCTCAAGTCTTGCTCAAGATGCTGGAAAGGTTGGGGTTTCCGCGCGGCTCTGGCCGGCGGGAAAAGTTCTGCGGCTCCGTCGTGAATTTCTGGCCGCCCGTTTCGCGGCGAAGGTCAGGTTCCAGCCTTACCTAACCCGCCATTCAGGTCGGGGCGCTCCCGCCTGCGAGGGTGGAGGACAGCATGCAAAGCACGAGATTGGCCGAACGTGTCGACGACGGCGAGGCGGCGACGGAAGCCGAGCCGCCCGCCCTCTGGCCGGGCGTGATCGCCCTGACGATGGGCGTCTTCGCCCTGGTGACGTCGGAGTTCCTGCCTGCCAGCGTGCTGACGCCCCTGGCCGCCGATCTCGGGGTCAGCGTCGGGGCGGCGGGGCAGGCGGTGACGGCCACCGCCGTGGTCGGCGCGTTCGCGGCGCCGCTGACGCCGGTGCTGACGGGTCGCTTCGACCGCCGGCTGGTGATGCTGGGCCTGATGGTCGTTCTGGCGGTGTCGAACCTGCTGACCATCTTCGCGACCAACCTGCCGGTGCTGCTGGTCGCCCGCGTGCTGCTGGGCGCCAGCCTGGGCGGCTTCTGGTCGATGGCCGCGGCGCTTGGCATGCGTCTGGTGCCCAAGGCGGCGATCCCCAAGGCGATGTCGCTGATCTTCACCGGCGTGTCGGTGGCCACCGTCTCGGCCGCGCCCGTCGGCGCCTATGTCAGCGACACCCTGGGCTGGCGGGCGGCCTTCGTTATCGCCGGCGTCGTCGGGCTCGCGGCCCTGGCGGCCCAGGCCTTCACCCTGCCGCGGCTGGCCCCGACCTCGGTCCCGCGCCTCGGCGGCCTGGTGGAGGTGGCGCGGCGCCCGGCCGTGGCCGCCGCCCTGGTCGGCGTGCTGCTGGTCATCTCGGGCCACTTCGCCGGCTTCACCTATGTGCGTCCGGTGCTGGAGCAGGTGGCGGGCCTGGACGTGGCGGCGATCTCGCTCAGCCTGCTGGCCTTCGGCGTCGCCGGCTTCTTCGGCAACCTGGCCGGCGGGGCGCTGGTCGGCCGCGATCCGCGCCTGTCGGTTCTGGGCGGGGCGGGCCTGATCGCGCTCGCCGCCACGGCCATCGTCGCCCTGGGAAGCATCGGCTGGGTCGCGGCCCTGGCGCTCACCGTATGGGGTTTCGCCTTCGCCATGCTGCCCGTCGGCTTCCAGGCCTGGGCGACCTCGGCGGCGACCGATCAGGCCGAACTGGCCGGCGGCCTGCTGACCTCGACCTTCCAGGTGGCCATCGCCCTCGGCGCGGTGCTGGGCGGCCTGCTGGTCGATCGCCTGGGCCCGCTCAGCGCCCCGGGCTACGCCGTCAGCGCCGCCCTGGCCGGGGTGATACTGGTGCTGGCGGTGCGCCGGACCTCCTCGCGCGCCGCGCCGGAGGCCGCCTGCCAGGCCTGCGGCTAGTCCTCGTCCCGGCGCCGGCCCGAAAGGTCGGCGCCGGCGTCCGGCGCGAACCGCCGGTTCCAGATCGTCGCCGAAGCCGAGATCGCGGTGACGATCAGGAAGGCCAGGGTGAAGTCAGTCAGCCTTGGCGAGGCGTGGCCGCCGCTCAGCATGCCCACGTGCAGCGCCAGCGCCCCGGCGCAGACCCCGAGCGACAGCATCAGCTGCTGGAAGGTGGCGTAGAAGCTGGTCGCCGCGCTCATCCGTTCGGGCGGGATCTCGTCATAGGCGATAGTGTTGTAGGCCGTGAACTGGAACGACATGCAAAAGCCGCTGGCCATCAGCGTCAGGAAGATCAGCCAGATCGGCCAGCCTGGCCGGAACAGGCCGCAGACCGCGTAGCCGGCGCTGGCCGCCAGGCCGCCGACGATCATGCTGTTGCGAAAGCCGAACCGGCGCAGGATGCGCGGCGCCAGGCTCTTCATCGCCAGCGAACCGATGGCGCCGGCGATGGTGATCGTGCCGCTGGCCGCCGCCGTCATGCCAAAGCCCAGCTGCAGCATCAGCGGCAGCAGGAAGGGCTGGGCGCCCTGGGTGATGCGGGTCAGCGAACCGCCGATCACCGACAGCCGAAACGACGGCACGGCCATCAGCGACAGGTCCAGGATCGGGTCGGCCCTCCGCTTGGCGTGGCGGATGTAGAGCCCGCCGGCGACCAGGCCGACGGCGATCAACGCCAGCGCCATGGGCAGCTCGCCGTCGCGGCTGGTCATCTCGAAGCCGAACAGCAGGCAGCCCAGCGACACGCCCGACAGCAGGAAGCCGACCGGGTCGGCGCGCACGGGCGCCTCGCCGCGCACCTCGTCGATGAACAGGGTGACCAGCACGATGCCCAGCACGCCGATCGGGATGTTCAGATAGAAGATCCAGCGCCAGTCCAGATAGGTGACGATGAAGCCGCCGATCGGCGGCCCCAGGATCGGGCCGATCAGCGCCGGAATGATCAGCCACGACATCGCCGAGACCATGTCCTGCTTGGCCACCGAGCGCAGCAGAACCAGGCGTCCGATCGGGATCATCATCGCCCCGCCCACGCCCTGCAGGAAGCGGGCGAAGATCAGGAATGGCAGGTTCGTGGCTTGTCCGCACAGCACCGAGCCGCCGACGAACACGGCGATGGCCAGGCGGAACACGGTCTTGGATCCGAAGCGGTCGGCAAGACGTCCGCTGGCCGGGATGAAGATCGCCAGCGCCAGCAGGTAGGCGGTGAGGGCCGAGCTCAGGCTGGTGGCCGGCACGCCGAAATCGCGCGCCATGGTCGGCAGGGCCGTGGCCAGCACCGTGGCGTCCATCTGCTCCATGAACAGCGCGCAGGCGATGATGACGGCGACCAGGCGATAGGGCGGCCGCTTGGCCGTATCGGCCTCGGGCGCGGCGGGAGCGCGGGTCACGCCGTCTGCGGCGGGCAGGATGCCGTCACGAACCTCGGAATTGATCGAGGCCAGGCCCCGCCGCCTCAGCCTCGTCACGCGCCAGGCTCCCGAAGTGAAGTCGTGGGCGGCGCGGCGGGGAGGGGCAAGCTTACGGGCACGGGCGGTCCTGAAAGGTCGAACGGGCGGGCGCAAACTCGTGCGTAACGGCAAGCCGGGTCAAGCAACCGTCAGCTTTTCTGAATTCCTATTAAATTGATCTGAATTGTAGCTGGGCTCGCCGGGAGGCCTGATGGACGAAGGCCAAGCTTCGTTCCTGCGAGTCTCCGATGAGTGATCCGACCCCTTCCGCCCACGCCGCCGTTCGCGGCGAACCGGAGATCCAGCGCCGGGAGTTGCTGCTGGCGGGCGGCGTCGCGGCCGCGGCGGCCGGCGTCGTCGCGCCCGGAGCGGCCAAGGCGCAGGACGCCTCGCAGGTTCCGCCGCCCGCGCGGCAGCCGCGCGCGCCGGCGGGCGGCAAGAGCCCGTGGGGCTACGACACCTGGAAGCAGGCCACGCCGCAGCCGGTCTCGATCCGGCCCGGCGAGGCTCCGCTGCCCGAGCGCCCGCGCGCCTATACCGACATCAAGAGCTATCACGCCCACGTCTATTTCGACGAGGACACCTCGCAGAAGGCGGCCCTGCTGCGCCGGTGGGTGTCCGAGCGCTTCGTGGTCGAACTGGGCGACTGGAACCTGACCCCGCGCGGCCCGCACGTGACGCCGTCGTTCTATTTCGGCTTCACCAACGACCTGCTGCACGTGATCCTGCCCTGGCTGCAGCTCAACAGCCTGGGCCTGACGATCCTTCTGCATCCGAACACGGACGATCCTCGATCGGACCACCTCTATTACACCGCCTGGATCAACCGCTCGCAGCCGGTGAACGGCTACGGCATGAAGAAGCCGGGCGAGGGCGAGCCGCCGGTCGAGCTGATCTAT
Source organism: Caulobacter sp. 10L414 (assembly GCF_056395525.1). NCBI lineage: Bacteria > Pseudomonadati > Pseudomonadota > Alphaproteobacteria > Caulobacterales > Caulobacteraceae > Caulobacter > Caulobacter sp. 10L414. Next base: position 18,666 of record NZ_JBFTJR010000022.1, on the reverse strand, counting down.
CCCAACACCAAGCCGTTCCTGCCAATCGAGACGTGAGGGCCATCGAGGCGTGAGGGAAGGGGGCCTCACGCCCCCAGCATGTTGCCGTAGCCGATCACCACGGTGGCGCCCACCAGCAGGGCCACGCCGGCCCAGACCATGTTGCGCACGGCCGGGCGGGCGTCCTTCCACTCCTTGAAGGCGAAGCCCCAGAGCGTGCCGAAGATGATGATGCTGGCCATGTGCAGGGTCCAGCTGGAGAAGCCGAACTTGCCCATCTGGCTCTCGCCCATGGTGTAGAAGAAGAACTGGAAGTACCAGGCCACGCCGGCCAGGGCGCTCAGCAGGTAGTTGGCCAGCAGCGGCGGCTTGTCGGCGGCCTCCTTGCCGGACGAGGCGCGGCCGATCCACTGGCCGGCGCTGCGGTTCCGGGCGATCAGGAAGGCGCACCAGACGCCGTTGGTGATCAGGCCGCCGAACATCACCAGGCACAGCACTGGCAGGCCGGTCCACAGCGGGCCGGTGCCGGCCGCCGCCGAGATCGCCTTGATCGGCTCGCCGGCGGCCAGGCCGAAGGCGAAGCAGGCCGACATGATCCCCGAGAAGATCGCCACGGCCAGGCCCTTCCTGAAGTCGAACTCGGCGACGGCCGCGCGCTTTTCCTCGGGCGACAGGTCGCCGTCCTTCTTGGCGCCGGCCCAGGCCACCACGACGATGCCGGCGACGGTCATCAGCAGGCCCAGCAGGATGATCCGGCCCGAGGTCGAGGTGAGCAGGGCGTCGGCGAAGGTGCCGCGCACCAGCGGCGGGATCAGCGTGCCGAACACGGTGCACAGGCCCAGCACCACGGCCATGCCCAGCGACAGGCCCAGATACCGCATCGTCAGGCCGTAGGTCAGGCCGCCGAAGCCCCAGAGCACGCCGAGCAGGATGCAGAGGCCGGCGATGTGCGGGGGAACCTGGCCCATCACGCCCAGAAGGTCGCGGGTCTGCAGCGAGGCGAAGAACCAGGGGGCGAGCAGCCAGGAGAACACGCCCCCGGTCAGCCAGTAGATCTCCCACGACCAGCGCCGCACGCCGCGGAAGGGCACATAGAAGCTGGCCGAGGCCAAGCCGCCCAGCCAATGGAAGAAAACGCCCAAAAGCGGATTCATCGGCGTCAACTCCCACATATTAAAATGATTTTCTAATTATTGGGATCATTGCGACCGGGCGGGGCTTTGTCAACGAACCGCGCCGGGCGTCGCCGCCGGGACACGGTCAGAGCCATTTCCACGTCGAAACACTGTGTGGCGCTCGACATTGGTGCGAATTAGCGGTTATCGTCCCGATTATAGGGAATCTATCCCATAATATGAAATTTGTCGACCTTGGCGTCATTCCCCGACCCTGAGCAACGGCAAGTCGCAACTGGAGAGGAAACCATGAAGACCCCCATCAGCGCCCATCTGCGCGCCAGCGCCTCGCGCCTCGCCGTCGCGGCCGTCCTGCTTTCGGCCCCCGCCATCGCCCATGCCCAGGCCGCGCCCGCCGCGGGCCAGACCGTCGAGCCCGACGCCGTCGAGGAAATCGTCGTCACCGGCATTCGCGCGTCGCTGCGCAGCGCCATGGACGTCAAGCGCAACTCCCTCCAGGTGGTCGACAGCATCTCGGCCGAGGACATCGGCGACTTCCCCGACAAGAACCTCTCCGAAGCCCTGCAACGGGTGACCGGCGTGCAGATCAGCCGCCAGGACGGCGAGGGCCGGGGCGTCAGCATCCGCGGCGCCGATCCCAGCCTCAACCGCGTCGAGATCAACGGCTCGTCGGCCCTGTCGCTGACCGTCGGCGGCACCGACCGCGCGGTCGACTTCCGCGACATCCCCGTCGAGTTCGTCTCGCGCCTGGACGTGGTCAAGTCGCCGACGGCCGACATGGCCGAGGGCGGCATCGGCGGCACCGTGCGGGTCATCACCCGCCGTCCGTTCGACAGCAAGAAGCCCTTCGTCGCCGGCTCGATCCAGGGCGTCTACTCGAACTTGGCCAAGGAGTACGACCCCAAGCTGGCGCTGATCGGCAGCCGCACCTTCTTCAACGACACCCTGGGCGTGCTGGTTTCCGGCACCTGGGAGAACCGTCACCTCAACAGCAACAACGCCCGCACCACGGGCTGGACGACGCGGGCCGGAACCAAGCCCACCGACGGCTCGCCGGGGCGTCCCACCGACATCAACGGCGACGGCAAGGCCGACTACATTCCCGATATCCCGCGTCTGATCATCGATCGCCGCGAGACCGAGCGGAAGGCGCTGAGCAGCGTCGTCGAATGGCGTCCGACCGACAACTTCAAGGCCTATTTCGACGCCACCTACGCCACGGCCCGGGAAGAGGTGAACAGCTCCTTCCTGCAGCTGTCGGGCACGAGCGGCCTCATCGACTACAGCAAGACCACCCTCGGCGCCGACGGCAACACCGTCGACCACATCGAACTGGTCAGCAGCACCAGCTTCCCCATCGACCTGACCTATCGCAACATCCTGGGCAACCTGGAGCGCACCCAGTACACGACCGCCGTCGGCGGCGAATGGAAGCTGGAGAACTGGATCTTCGACGCGCGCTTCGACTATTCGAACGCCGAGGTTCAGAACAACGAGATCAACGCCACCGCCGTGGCCTTCGGCCTGCCGCGCGTGATCGTCGACTACAAGGGCGGCAAGGGCTCGCCGAACTTCTCTTTCCCCGGCCTCGACGTGACTTCCGGCCAGAACGTCCAGCGCCTCGACGCCGTGTTCAACCCGCGCAACAACTCGGCCGAAGAGACCGCCCAGCAGGTCAACGTCACCTATAAGCCGAACATCTCCTGGCTGACGGCGATCAAGGCCGGCTTCCAGGCGCGTCAGTTCGAGACCGACCAGGTTCTCTACCAGCGCACCACGCGCCTGAACTGCCGCAACGACGCCAGCAGCAACGCCATCAACGCCGTGGCCGCCTCGTGCTCGACGCTGGCGGACATCGTCAACATCAACTCGACGGTGCAGAACATCCCGTTCTTCCACACCGGCGACCTGGGCTATTCCGGCGGCGTGCGCCAATGGAACGACAACACCATGGCCACCTACGCGGCGATCCTGGCCACGGCCGGCCGCAACGACGACGTGTTCGCGGTTAATCCGAACCGCAACACGGCTGAGGTCTACGGCAATCCCGGCAGCTATCAGAACTTCCTGGACACCTGGTCGGTCGAGGAGAAGACCAAGAGCGGCTACGTCCAGGCCAGCTTCGACTTCCAGGAACTGCCGGTGCCGATCAGCGGTACGCTGGGCGTGCGCGTCGTCGACACCAAGACCCTGTCGACCGGCTACAACCGCGTCCAGACCGGAACGACGCCCAACGAGATCGTCAATTTCGTGAAGGGCGAGGCCGAGGGCGGCTACACCAAGACCCTGCCGTCGCTGAACATCCGCGCCGAGTTCATCCCCGGCAAGCTGATCGGCCGCGCCGCCGCCAGCAAGGTGATGGCCCGCGCCGCGCCGTCGCAGCTGGCCCTGCGCCGCTCGATCGACCGCAACAGCCTGACCGGTTCGCGCGGCAACCCGGACCTGCAGCCGTTCGAGGCCACCGCCTACGACGCCGGGCTGGAATGGTACTTCAGCCGCGACAGCTTCATTTCGGCGACCTACTTCCGCAAGGAGATCTCGTCGTTCATCGTCAACCAGGCCGTCCAGGAGGACGTGGAAGGCGAGAACTACGTCATCACCACGCCGGTCAACGGCAACGACCAGGTGACGATCAACGGCCTGGAGATCGGCGGCCAGTACGCCTTCGACTTCCTGCCCGCGCCGTTCCAGGGCTTCGGCGTCCTGGCCAACTTCACCTACCAGAAGGACAAGGGCTACAAGGGCGAGAACCTCGTCACCAAGGAAATCCTGCCGTTCCCGGGCCTGTCGCGTAAGAGCTACAACGTCTCGCTCTACTACGAGAACGAGAAGGTCAGCGCCCGCGCGTCCTACAACTGGCGCAGCGACTGGCTGATCACCCCGGTCGGCCGCGGCAACTGGCCGGAGTTCAACAAGGCGTTCGGCACCCTCGACGCCTCGGCCAGCTACAACGTCAACGACAAGATCACCGTCTTCGTCGAGGGCGTGAACCTGACCGACGAGGTCCGCCAGGAATACAACGCCGACGCCCGCCAGATCGGCAACGAGACCTTCGGCTCGCGCTACTACTTCGGCGTCCGCGCGAAGTTCTAGGCGCGCGAAGTTCTAGGAACGGCGCAGGATCAGCCCGGCTCGGTCAGCTTCAGGAAGTTGGCCAGGGTCGGGCTGATCTCGCCCTTGCGCCAGGCCAGGCCCGTCTCCAGTTCCGGGGCGGCGCCGGCCAGCGACACGTAGGTGACGCCAGTGCGCGCCAGGTTGCGCAGCGAGGCGGGGACCAGCGCCACGCCCAGCCCGCTCGACACCAGGCTGATGATCGTCTGCATCTGGATGGCCTCCTGGGCGATGCGCGCCTCGCCGCCCAGCAAGCGGTAGTGGCCGGTGACCAGGTCGTGGAAGTTCGGCGCGACGTGTTTGGGAAACAGGATCAGCGGCGAGGCCAGCAACTCGTCGGCCGACAGCACCGCATCGCCGGCGATCCGTCCCTCGTCGATCCAGGCGCTGGGCACGGCCGCGACCAGCGGCTCGCGCAGCAGGCGCCGGTAGGCCAGGGCCGAAGGCAGCGGCTGGTCGGTCGGTGGAATGATGATCCCCGCGTGCCGCTCGCCCTCGACCAGGGCCGGCAGCTGCACGTCGCTGGTCGCCTCGAACAGCCGGATCTCCACCTCCGGATAGGCCTGGGAGTAGCGCCGCACCAGCGAGGGCAGCACGCTGTAGTCGGCGGTGCTTACGAACGACAGCGCCAGGTACCCGCTCTGGCCGTCGCGCATCCGTTGCGCCGCGCCGGGCAGGGCGTCCAGCGTCGCCAGCGCCTCCTGCACCTGCGGCAGCCACTGCTCGCCCAGCGGGGTCAGGCGCACGTTGCGCTTGGTGCGCACGAACAGCGCAGCCCCCAATTCCTTTTCCAGGGCCATGATCGACTGGCTGAGCGGCGGCTGGGTCATGCGCAGCCGCTCGGCGGCCCGGCCGAAGTGCAGGGTCTCGGCCACGGCGGCGAAGTGGCGAAACTGCCGGACGTCCATTTGATATCTCGTGTAACCTAATGATCGCCTTTTAATATATTTTGCTCGCGTCGTCAGCGGCGGTAATAACCCCACAGCCGACACTGAGATTTTCCCATGCCTCCCTATCGCTCACGCACCTCCACCCACGGCCGCAACATGGCCGGCGCCCGCGGCCTGTGGCGCGCCACCGGCATGAAGGACAGCGACTTCGGCAAGCCGATCATCGCCGTGGCCAACAGCTTCACCCAGTTCGTCCCGGGCCACGTGCACCTGAAGGACCTGGGCCAGCTGGTCGCCCGCGAGATCGAGGCGGCCGGCGGCGTGGCCAAGGAGTTCAACACCATCGCCGTCGACGACGGCATCGCCATGGGCCACGGCGGCATGCTGTACTCGCTGCCCAGCCGCGAGCTGATCGCCGACGCGGTCGAGTACATGGTCAACGCCCACTGCGCCGACGCCATCGTCTGCATCTCCAACTGCGACAAGATCACGCCCGGCATGCTGATGGCCGCGATGCGCCTCAACATCCCGGTGGTCTTCGTCTCGGGCGGTCCGATGGAGGCCGGCAAGGTGCAGATCAAGGGCGCGATCCGCTCGCTGGACCTGGTCGACGCCATGGTCGTGGCCGCCGACGACAAGTACACCGACGAGGAAGTCGAGGCGATCGAGAAGGCCGCGTGCCCGACCTGCGGCTCGTGCTCGGGCATGTTCACCGCCAACTCGATGAACTGCCTGACCGAGGCGCTGGGCCTGTCGCTGCCCGGCAACGGCTCGGTCCTGGCCACCCACGCCGACCGCGAGGCGCTGTTCAAGGAGGCCGGCCGCCTGATCGTCGACCTGTGCCAGCGCTGGTACGAGCAGGAGGACGTCACGGCCCTGCCGCGCGGGATCGCCACGCGCGAGGCGTTCGAGAACGCCATGAGCCTGGACATCGCCATGGGCGGCTCGACCAACACCGTGCTGCACCTGCTGGCCGCCGCCAGCGAGGGCGGGGTCGAGTTCTCGATGGCCGACATCGACCGCCTGTCGCGTCGCGTGCCGTGTCTGTCGAAGGTCGCGCCCGCCAAGTCCGACGTGCACATGGAAGATGTCCACCGCGCCGGCGGCGTGCCCGCCATCCTGGGCGAACTGGAGAAGGGCGGCCTGATCGACGCCAGCCAGCCCACCGTCCACGCCGCGACGATGGCGGAGTCCCTGGCTCGCTGGGACATCGGCCGCACCAACAGCGGCACGGCCCAGGAATTCTTCCGCGCCGCGCCCGGCGGCAAGCCGACCCAAGTCGCCTTCAGCCAGGCCGCCCGTTGGGAGGAGCTGGATCTGGATCGCGAGAAGGGCGTCATCCGCTCGGTCGAGCACCCGTTCTCCAAGGACGGCGGCCTGGCCGTGCTGTTCGGCAACCTGGCGCCGGAAGGCTGCATCGTGAAGACGGCCGGGGTCGACGAGTCGATCCTGACCTTCCGCGGCACGGCCCGCGTGTTCGAAAGCCAGGAAGACGCCGTCAGCGGCATCCTGGGCGGCAAGGTCGTGGCCGGCGAGGTCGTGGTCATCCGCTACGAAGGCCCCAAGGGCGGTCCGGGCATGCAGGAGATGCTGTACCCGACCACCTACCTGAAATCGAAGGGCCTGGGCGCGGCCTGCGCCCTGATCACCGACGGCCGCTTCTCGGGCGGCACCTCGGGCCTGTCGATCGGCCACGTTTCGCCGGAAGCCGGCGAGGGCGGCTTGATCGCCCTGGTCGAGACCGGCGACAGCATCCTGATCGACATCCCCAACCGGGGCATCAACCTGGAAGTCTCCGACGCGGTGCTGGCGCAGCGCCACGCCGCCCAGCTGGCGCGCGGCAAGGACGCTTGGAAGCCGAAAGACCGCGAGCGCGAGGTCTCGCCGGCCCTGCGCGCCTACGCGGCCATGACCACCAACGCCGCTCGCGGCGCGGTGCGCGACGTCAGCCAGGTCGAGCGCCAGAACTGACGTGAGATCGCGGCCGGGCTCGCACGAGCTCGGCCGCGCAATCCTGGGGTGAGTTTTTCTGCCCGCACGGCGAGAATATCGGTCGTGCGGAGGAGGGCGGGACGGGTCAGGTTTTCGACATCGACGTAAAAAGCTTCAGGAGAAGCCGATGTCCGACCGCAAGCTCCACCCCGAAACCCTGGCCCTGCACGCCGGCTGGCGGGCCGATCCGACGACTGGCGCCGTGGCCCCGCCGATCTATCAGACCACGTCCTACCAGTTCCAAAGCGCCGAGCACGCGGCCGACCTCTTCGCCCTGCGCCAGCTGGGCAACATCTACACCCGCATCGGCAACCCCACGATCGACATCCTGGAACAGCGCCTGGCCGCGCTCGAGGGCGGGGCGGCGGCCCTGGCGGTGGCCTCGGGGCAGGCGGCCTCGGCCTTCGCCATCCAGAACCTGGCCCGGGCCGGCGACAACATCGTCAGCTCCACCGATCTCTATGGTGGCACCTGGAACCTCTTCGCCAACACGCTGCGCGACCAGGGCGTCGAGGTTCGCTTCGTCGATCCGGAAGACCCCCAGGCCTTCGCCCGCGCCACCGACGAGCGCACGCGCGCCTACTACGCCGAGACCCTCCCCAATCCGAAGCTGACGGTCTTTCCGATCGCCGAGGTCGCCGCCATCGGCCGCGCCCACGGGATCCCGCTGATCGTCGACAACACCGCCGCCCCCTTGCTGGCGCGGCCGCTGGAGCACGGCGCGGCGATCGTCGTCTATTCGACCACCAAGTATATCGGCGGCCACGGCACCTCGATCGGCGGTGTCATCATCGACGGCGGCAATTTCGACTGGGAGGCCCATCCCGAGCGCCAGCCTCTGCTCAACACGCCTGACCCCAGCTATCACGGCGCGGTCTGGGCGCAGGCGGCCAAGCCGCTGGGGCCGATCGCCTACATCCTGCGGGCCCGCACCGTGCTGCTGCGCGACCTGGGCGCGGCCCTGTCGCCGTTCAACGCCTTCCAGATCCTGCAGGGGCTGGAGACGCTGCCGCTGCGCATCGCCCGCCATTCGCAGAACGCGCAAGGCGTGGTCGACTTCCTGGCCAAACGGCCGGAGGTGATCCAGGTGATCTATCCCACCGCCCAGGACGGTCTGCGCCGCGAGCGGGCCGACCGCTACCTGTCGGGCGGCTACGGCGGCCTGGTCGGCTTCGAACTGGCGGGCGGGCGCGAGACCGGCAAGCGGTTCATCAACGCGCTCAAGCTGTTCTACCACGTGGCCAATATCGGCGACGCCCGCAGCCTGGCCATCCATCCGGCCTCGACCACCCACTCCCAGCTCAGCGCCGAGGACCAGGCGGCGACCGGCGTTTCCGAAGGCTATGTGCGCCTGTCGATCGGCCTGGAGCACATCGACGACATCCTGGCCGACCTCGATCAGGCCCTGGCCGCCTCGGCTGGTCTGCGCGTCGCAGCCGAGTGACGAAAAAGCCCGCCAGATCAGCGACCTGGCGGGCTTTTCTCATCTTGGGTCAGTGCTTCGAGGTCTGCTCCACGGCGCGGAAGACGCGCAGGTAGTTGCCGCCCCACAGCTTGCCGATGTCGGCTTCGGAGTAGCCGCGCGCCACCAGTTCGGCCGTGACGTTGCCGGCCTCGCCCTCGTTGGCCCAGCCGATCACCCCGCCGCCGTGGTTGAAGTCCGACGACAGCCCCACGTGATCGACCCCCACGCGTTTGACCGCGTAGTCGACGGAGTCGACCAGGTCCTTGACCGTCGCCTTGGGCAGAAGGTCGGTGACGGCGTGGCTGTAGTCCCTGCGCTTGTCGGGCGACAGCGCCTCGGTCCCGTCGGCCGCGCGCTTGAAGGCGACCGGCAGGCCGTATTGGGCGCGCAGGGCCGCCACCTTCGGCCGCAACTCGTCGGTCAGCCGCACCAGATAGGGTCCGAAGGCGACGATCTGCACCACCCCGCCCTTGGCGGCGATGGCGTCCAGTTCGGCGTCCGACAGGTTGCGCGGGTTGTCGACGACGCCCTGCACGCCCGAATGGCTGGCCACCACCGGCGCGCGGCTGATCGCCAGCACCTGCTTCACGCCGTCGGGCGTCAGCTGGGAGACGTCGATGATCACGCCCAGGTCGTTGAGCCGACCCACCGCTTGCTTGCCCAGGGGCGACAGGCCGCCCCATTCGACCTTGGTCCCGCCGCTGGGCCGCGAGGAGTCGGCGAAGGCGTTATTGCCGGCGTGTACGAAGCCGAAGCTGCGCACGCCCCCGGCGTAGTAGGCGTCGATCGGCGCCAGGTCCTCGCCGAACGGATAGGCGTTGAGGAAGCCGACCACGATCGCGCGCTTGCCGGCCTTGGCGGCGGCTTCGACGTCGTCGGCTTTCAGGGCCAGCACGGCGCGGTCGGGGTGGCGCTCGGCGACGCCGCGGATGGCGGCAAGCTTGGCGTCGGCCTCCTTGCGCGCCTGGGCGTAGCCTTCGGGCGTGCGCGGCCCCTGCGCCACGAACACCGCCAGCACGGCTGCGTCGACCCCGCCGCGCTCCAGCTTGGGCAGGTCGACCTGGCCGTCGCCGTCGACGGCGGCCTCGTGCGCGCCGACGCCCAGGTCGGCCGGCACGTCGACGTGGCTGTCGAGCACCAGGGTGCGGGCATGGACGGCGGCGGCGTCGAGATCGGCGGCCGCGGCGGCGCTGGCCAGCGCCAGGGCGGCGGCCGTGGCCAGGAGGATGGGGCGAAGCATGGCGTCGACTTTCTTGTCGTTGATCGGGGAGGGCGCCTCGCCGCGCGCCGGGCCCCTCGGCGCGTTCGTGAAGGCGGACTGACGCTAGCCGCCGCCGGGCCGCGCCGACCAACGCGGTGTTCTCATGCTCGATATTGCCGCCGGTAAAGCTTGCGCTCGGCCCCGCTCGCCGGTCATCTCGGCGTCCTTTTCGAACCGAGAGTGCGCTTTCCCATGCTCGACGACCGCAAGCCCCACGAAAACCGTCCGCTCGGCAAGAGCGGCCTTTCCGTGTCGCCGCTGGCCTGGGGCATGTGGCGCTTCAAGGGCGAATCCGTCGCCGACGCCCGCCATCTGGTCGAGACCGCGCTGGAGAGCGGGATCACCCTGCTCGACACCGCCGACATCTACGGCGCCGACACGCCCTACGGTTTCGGTTCGGCCGAGGTGCTGCTGGGCAAGGTGCTGCACGACGCCCCGCACCTGCGCGAGAAGTTCGTGCTGGCCTCCAAGGGCGGCATCATCCTGGGCGTGCCCTACAACTCTAGCGCCGACTATCTGGTGTCGGCCTGCGACGCCTCGCTGCAGCGCCTGGGCGTCGAGAAGATCGATCTCTACCAGGTTCACCGTCCCGACGTTCTGGCCCATCCGGCCGAGGTGGCCGCCGCGCTGGTCAAGCTGCGCGAGCAGGGCAAGATCGACGCCGTAGGCGTCTCCAACTACCTGCCCAGCCAGGTCGCCGCTCTGCAGGCGCACCTGCCGTTCCCGCTGGCCAGCATCCAGCCGGAGTTCTCGCCCCTGGCCATCGAGCCGCTGTCGGACGGCGTGCTCGACCAGGCGCTGGAGCGCGACATGGCCGTGCTGGCCTGGTCGCCCCTGGGCGGCGGGCGCCTGACGGGCGAGGGGATCGACGATCGCGGCCGGGCGGTGATCGACGCTCTGGACGCGGTGGCCCGGCCCCAGCACGTCGACCGCGCCGCCGTCGCCCTGGCCTGGATCATGGCCCACCCGTCGCGGCCGATCCCGATCATCGGCTCCCAGACCCCCGAGCGGATCAAGGCCGCCGCCGACGCCCTGCACGTCCACATGACCCGGGCCCAGTGGTACGCGATCCTGACCGCCAGCCGGGGCGTTCCGCTGCCCTAGGTCGGGACTGGGCGTCATTTGTTCGGGCCGATTTTCACCGAGTATCCCCGCGAAGGCGGGGATCCAAGCCGAGATCGCGGACGATCCGCGGCTGAGCCACATTCCGGAAATCAGCTCTTGGCTGTCTCGAAAGCGGTCGCCTTTGACGGGCGGCGGCGAGATCGCTAGATCATGGCGCGGTAATGAGAATCGTTCTCATTCGGGGTGGCGTGATGCGATCTGGCCAGAGGGGAACGGCTTCCGACCTGACCGGCCTGCTGGAGGCCCACTATGAGGACCTCCGCCGCTTCGCCGCCCGCAAGGCCCGCTCGGCCAGCCTCGCCGACGACGTCATGCAGGACGCCTGGCTGAAGCTGTCGGACCTGACCCGCGCGCCGGGCTTCGACGGGGCGGCGGTGCGCAACCCCTTGAGCTACCTGCGGCGGATCATCGCCAACCTCGTCGTCGACCGCCAGCGCCAGGCGGCCGCCCAGAACCGGCGGATCGCGCCGGGCGATCTGCCGCTGGAGGCGGGCAGCGACGCGCCCTCGGCTTTTCAGGTGCTGGCCGGCCGCCAGGAGATCGCCGTCGTCCAGGCCGCCATCGCCGAACTGCCCGACAAGTGCCGCCAGGTGATCCTGCTCTATCGCGGCCACGACCTGACCATGCAGCAGGTCGCCGACCGCCTGGGGATCTCGCCGCGCACGGTCGAGAACCATCTGGCGAAAGCCATGGGCCACTGCCGTCGCCGGCTGAAGGAAGCGCGCGGCGATGGATGAGACTAGGGGAAGCGCGGGCGCCGGTTCGTCCTGTCCATCGGGAGGACCAAAAGCCCACATGAGCGACAAGGACAAAACCGGGGGCGGAGACCAGGCGGTGTTCGACGCGGCCGCGCGCCGGGCGCTGCGCCTGCGCGACGGAGCCGACGCGGCCGAGCACGCCGCCTGGCTGGCCGCCGAGCCGCAGCGCGCCGAGGCGATGGCCGAGGCCGACCACATTCTTTCGCTGATCGGCGCGGCGGCGGCGCCTCTTGAGGACGTTCGGTCCCAGCCGCGACGACGGCGAGGCGCCGCCGCCGTCGCCGTTCCGCGTCGCCGGATCTGGAAGATCCCTGCCGCCGTCGCCGCCTGCCTGGTGCTGGCGCTCGGAACGGGCGTCGCGCTCGAGACGCTCGCGCCCGCCGACCCTAACCGTCTTGTCGCCGAGGTCGGGCAAGTGCGCCGCCAGGTGCTGGCCGACGGCAGCGCCGTGACGCTCAACACCGGCGCGGTGCTCGACGTCCGCTACGGCCCTGAAGGCCGCCGCGTGCGGCTGGTCAAGGGCGAGGCCTTCTTCGACGTGGCGCATGATCCCTCGCGGCCCTTCCTGGTCGAGAGCCGGGCCGGCAGCGCCCGGGTGCTGGGCACGGCCTTCGACGTCCGCCTGCAGGGCGATCGCGCCAAGGTCAGCGTCCTGCGCGGCGCGGTGCGGGTCGAGCCGGCGCGCGGCGGCGGGATGGCGGTGCTGCGGGCCGGGCAGGGGGCCTGGCTCGACGGCGCGGCGCCCAAGGCCCTGGCGCTGGAGGATCCGGCCGCGGTCGACGCCTGGCGGCAGGGACGGCTCGTCGTCTATCACCGCCCGCTGTCGGAGGTGGTCGACGAGATCGGCCGCTACCGTCGCGGCAAGGTGTTCGTGCGCGGGCAGGCCCTGGCTGGCCGGCCGGTATCGGGGGTGTTCGACGTCGCCCGGCCCGACGCCGCGATCGACGCCCTTGCCGCCTCGCTGGACCTGCGCACCGCGCGCCTGGGCGGTTTTGTCCTGCTCTACTGACCGGCTCGTAACGTCTCCGCAAAAAAATCGACGAGGTCGCTAGGGGATCTCGCCGTCGGGTTTCGTCTCTCCATCATAAGATGCAATTGAGTGTTGCTCGCAATAATGAGCGGCCCACGAGACGAGACCGACCGCAGACATGACGACGCCCGCTACCCGCCCCGGCCTGCTTCCGCGTATCCGCCGGCTGTCGCTGTGTCTGGCCCTGGCCTCGGCCAGCCCGCTGGCGCTGGGCGCGCTTCCCGCCGCCGCCCAGGAAGCCTCGGCCTACGCGGTCGACATTCCCGCCCAGCCGCTGCCCCAGGCGCTGAGCCAGTTCTCGCTGCAGACCAAGGTCCAGATCGTCTACGCCGTCGAGGCCCCTTACGGGCGCCGCGCGCCCGCCGTGCGCGGCCGCTTCAGCCAGGGCGAGATCCTGTCGCGCCTGCTGGCCGGCAGCGGCGTCACCTGGCGCGAGGTGCGCCCCGGCGTCGTCACCCTGGAGGCCGCCCCCGTCGCCAAGGGCGCGGTGGTCACCGACGTCCTGCGGGTCGAGGGCGCGAGCGGCGGCGGCGATGCGCTGAGCGCCCGCGACGCCCTGGGCTACGACGGCGTCTACGACCTGGACGGCGCCTCCACCTACGCCGGCAAGAGCCAGGTCGAGCGCTACAAGGGCGTCAGCCCGGCCGACGTGCTCAAGGGCATGGTCGGGGTGTTCAGCGGCGACGCCCGCAACAGCGGCGCGCTCGATCCCGGCGTTCGCGGCGTCGAGGGGCCTGGCCGCGTGCCGGTGATCATCGACGGCGGCGAGCAGGCCCTGACCGTCTGGCGCGGCTACAACGGCGCCAATAACAGAAGCTACATCGACCCCAGTCTGGTCGGCGGCGTGCAGGTGCTGAAAGGCCCGTCCCTGACCGCCGGCGTCCATACCTCGGTGGGCGGGGCGGTGGTCATCGACACCCTGGCCCCGCGCGACATCCTGCGCGAGGGCGAGCGCTATGGCGCGGAAGTCCGCATCGAGGGCGGGAACAACTCCACCAAGCCGCGCCTGCCGACCCTGCTGACCGGCCAGGACTATCGCAACGTTCCGGGCTTTCCCGGCTCGACCGGGACCACGGGCTTTCCCAACAGTCCCTACAGCGATCCCTACGTGCAGGTGACGCCGCGCACCTCGTCGGACAACGACACCCTGTCGCTGGGCGATCGCGCCGCGCGCCTGGCCATCGCCGGCCGCAGCGACGACTTCGAATGGCTGGCCGCCTACGCCTGGCGCGAGCGCGGCAACTACTTCGCCGGCGAGAGCGAGGCCGACTATTACCGCCAGACCAACCTGCCCACGCCGTCGGGCCCGCAGGACCTGATCAAGCGCCTGGCCTTCAACTACCGGCCCGGCAACGAGGTCCCCAACACCTCCAGCGAGATGAGCTCCTGGCTGGGCAAGCTGGTCTGGAAGATCAGCGACGCCCAGCAACTGAAGTTCGGCGTACGCGACACCGTCTCGACCTATGGCGAGGTCATGCCCTCGCGGATCATCTCGGTCGGCAACAACGGCATGGGCAAGGTGCAGTGGCCGCTCAGCGAGGTCCACGCCACCGCCTGGAACGTCGACTATCGCCTCAAGCCCGGCGGCCGCTGGGTGGACCTGAAGACCTCGGTCTGGCTGACCCGCACCAACAGTCACACCTACAGCGCCGGCGGCTTCCCCAACTGGGCCCAGAACGCCGCCAATCCGATCATCAAGAACACCGCGCTCGCCAACGCCAAGAACGACCGCTACGGCCTGTCGGCCAGCAACAAGATGCGCCTGGCGCCGAACCTCGACCTCGTCGTCGCCGGCGACTGGCAGCACGAGAAGCTGACCTCGCCCGACGAGTGGGGCGGCACGTTCGACGGCTGGCGCCAGTATCCCCGGGCCGGCCGGCGCGAGGAATACAACGTCCACGCCAATCTCGAATGGCGGCCGGTCAGCGAGCTGACTCTCACCGCCGGCGCGCGCTATTCGCACTACTGGGCGTTCGACGACTTCCTGGCCGAGCAGCTGGCCAAGGGCGTGGTGTTCACCAATTACGTCTTCACCGACGGCACGGTGCTCTACCGCACCCTGGTCAACGGTCGCACGGTCAACAATCGCATCGCCTGGGAGCGCGACAGCACCGGCAAGTTCACCCGCGCGACCAATCCTTGCGTCAACGGCTTCCTCAACAGCGTGGCCAACGCCACCGGCTACTGCGTGGCCTCGCTGAACCAGGCGCCGGTCACCGCCGTCAGCCGCACCCAGCGCGGCGACGGCTGGACGCCGGCGGCCTCGGCGACCTTCAACTTCACGCCGAACGCCCGCGCCTATGTGCGCTACGCCGAGGCCTATCGCTTCCCCAGCCTGTTCGAGAGCACGGTCGGCTTCTCGGCCGCCATCGACCCGACCCGGCCGCTGAAGCCCGAGCACGCCCGCACCTGGGAGGTCGCCTACATCCACGACCTGTCGGCGCTGCTGTCGCTGCCCGAGGGCCAGCGCGCCGACTTCAGGCTGACCTGGTTCCGCAACCGCACGACCAACGTCATCGAGCGCGGCACGCAGCTGCAGCTGTCCAACATGGAAAAGCAGGTCATCGAGGGGATCGAGCTGCAGGCCCGCTACGACAACGGCCGGCTGTTCGCCGACTTTTCCGCCGCCCACAACTTCAAGAACAAGGTCTGCGACCGCCAGCAGGCGATCCTCAAGCAGCCCAACACCGGCATCGTGCCCGACTGCGTGAACTTCGGCTTCGTCGGCGGCTACCTGCTGACCCAGGCCACGCCCGAGAATTCGGCCAACCTGAACCTCGGCGCCCGCTTCATGCAGCGCCGGCTCGAGGTGGGCGTGCGCGGCGTCTACTACAGCGGCTACGACAATCCCGAGCTCGACCGCTTCATCGGCGGGGCCACCGCCACCCGCGTCGACGGCTGGGCGCTGAACACGCCCTACCTGTGGGACGACATCGTCACGGTCGACGCCTACGCCAACTTCAAGCTCAACGAGAAGGTCCGGTTCGAGCTGGTCGGGACCAATCTCAATGACCGTTACTACACCGATCCCCTGACCCGTACGGCCCAGCCGGCCCCCGGGCGCACGCTGAAGCTCAGCATGACCGCCCGCTACTGATCCTCCCAATTCACGGCTTCCGTCGCGCCGGCGCCCCAACCGGCGCGGCGGCGGCCGCTGGATACCCCGGGCCTCGACCGAGGCTCGGTCAAACAAGCATCGGAGAAGACGAGATGTCCCGTTCGACCTTCAAGACGCTGATCCTGGCCTCCGTCACGGCCGTCGCCCTGGCGGGCGTGGCCCACGCCGGCATCGTCGGCGTGTCCACCGACGAAACCCACCTGAAGGTGGGCGCCAGCGTGATCAACGCGGGTCCGCACACCGCCGGCAAGGCCGGCGTCGCCGTCGCCTCGATCGGTCTGTCGGCCTATGTCGACTTCCAGGGCCTTTCGGCCTCGGCCCCGCCGGTGAACGGCGTCAGCACGATCAACAACCCGTCGACCGCGCCGGGCAGCCACAACGGCATGGGCGTGTTCAACTTCGCCAAGATCAGCACCGGCGACTTCTGGTTCGGCGAATGGTCCGACACCGCCAACGCCAATGACGGCACCCACACCGTCTACTACGTGGGTGACGACACCGGCGCGACCGCCGGCTCGGGCACGGCCAGCTACTCGGTCAAGGGTCTCAGCGACTACGCCACCAACGGCGTGCTGACCGGCACGTTCGACGCCGACTTCGGCGCGGGCACCCTGACCGGCTTCGTGCAGAGCGCCTCGAACGGCTACAAGGTCGACATCGGCTCGGTCGGCATCTCGGGCCTGACGATCGCCAGCACCGTCGACAACGCCACGGCGACGCAGGGGACCACCACCCTGGCCTCGGGCGGCGCGGTCAGCGGCCAGTTCTTCGGCGCCAACGCCGCGGCCCTGGCGGGTCTGGTCACCTTCGGCGGCAACAGCCGCTACGACACCGCCTTCGGCGGCACGAAGAACTGAGGACGCGAGGGGTGGGGACCGGTCGGTCCTCGCCCCAAGCCCCCGCGATGCTCAGGTCGTCACGCTTCAAGCCCGCTCCGTTCCGCGTCGCCGCCGGCTGCGCGGCTTTCGTCGTTCTGGCCCTGGCCGGCGCCGCGCACGCCCAGGTCGACGAGGACACCCGCCTGCGCCTCGACCAGGACCTGTCGCGCCGCGCCGCCGAGCGCGAGGCCAGGACGCGGCAGGAGACCGCCCCCGACGTGCTGGTCATCGACGGCCAGGCCTACACGGTGGGGCCCGGCGCCGACGACGTGGGCAAGGCGCTGTACCTGTCCCTGGCCCGCCGCCAATGGGCGGACGCGCGCCGCTTCCTGAAGGCCTATCTGGCGCTGCCCGACCAGGATCCGATGCTGGTCCACTACGCCCAGGGGCAGCTGTCGCGGCAGGACGGCGACCTGCGCGGCGCCGAGCGCAGCTACCGCCAGCTGCTGGCGCTGCAGCCTGACTTCCAGCCGGGCCGCATCGAACTGGCCCGGGTGCTGTTCGAGAACCAGCGCGACCGCGAGGCCGAGGCGACCTTCCGCGCCGTGCTCGCCCAATTGCCGAAGGACGATCCCCGCGCGGCGGGGGTGCGCCGCAGCATCGAGACCTTCCTGGCGGCCCTGAAGCGTCGCCGCGCCTGGACCGGCCAGTTCGCGCTGGGGCCCGGCTGGAGCTCCAACGTCAACCAGGCCTCGGGCAGCTATGCCTGCCTGCTCCCCGGACCCGAGGGGATCTGCTTCTTCGATCGCAAGACGCCCGATCCGGTCGGCGCGGCGACGGTGAACTTCGAGACGGTCCTGAACCGCCGGCTGCCGTTGCGCGGATCGGGCGGCCTGACCTTCCGCGGCATGGCCTATGGCGAGCTCTATCCTGAGGAGGGACGCTACAACCAGGCCACCTTCGTCGCCCAGGCCGGGCTCGACTATCGCACGGCCAAGCTGGCTTTCGGCGTCGCGCCGTCGCTCGACGTCGGCACGCTGGGCGCCGAGCGTCTGTACGAGGCCCCCGGTCTGCATGCCGAGGTCAGCCGCGTGGTCGGCGCCTCGACCCTGGTCAAGCTGGAGGGAGACTACAAGGCGATGCGCTACCGGCAGGCCTCGTTCGCCTCGCTGGACGGCGGCCAGGCCTCGCTGTTCCTGACCGCCTGGCGCGGCCTTTCCGGCGGCTGGACAGTGTTCGGCGGCATGGACCTGCTCGACAAGGACGCCGATCGCCCGGTCAACGCCTACCGCCAGGCCGGCCTGCGGCTGGGGGCGGCGACGCCGACCGTGAAGGGCTTAAACGGCACGCTGTTCGCCTCGGCCCGGCGCAAGCGCTGGGACGCCGTCAACGAGACGCTGGAGGCCCGCCGCCGCGACGACGAGCAGAGCTTCACCGCCATCGTCCGCGCCCCGCGCTGGAAGACGCCCGGCGGCTTCACGCCCAGCCTGACCCTGCAATACGCCAAGGTCGCCAGCAGCATCGACTGGCTGTTCTCCTACGAGAAGACGGCCGCCAGCCTGAAGCTGGAGCGGGTGTTCTGATGCTGCAGGCGCTGCCCATGACCGTGCTCGAAATCCCCTGCGAGCCGCTCGCCGCCACGGGGCGCAAGCGCCGCTGGAGCCTGGCCTTGTCCGGGGCGGTGGTGCTGCACGTGGCTCTGCTGCTGGGCGCCTATCTGCGGCTGGCCAGGCCCGAAATGCCGCCGGCCGCGCCGATCGAGGCCATCGCCGTGGAGTTCGCCGTCGAGCCGGTGGCCCCCGCGCGTCCCAAGGACGAGCGGCCGCCGGGGCCTGAGGCCAAGGCCAGTCCGGCCGCCATCGCTGCGCCGGCGCCGCCGAAGGCGATCGATCGTCCGCCCGATCCGCGCGGGGTGCTGCCGCCGCAGCAGCGGTCCGCCGCCCGGGCCGTCGAGGGCGACGCGGCGGCCAGGCCCTCCACGCC
>NZ_JBFTJR010000021.1:0-73039 GCF_056395525.1 Caulobacter sp. 10L414 | reverse complement strand
ACGCCCGCCGGCAGGCGGCCGCCTCGCTGCTGGCGCCCGGCGCGCCGCGCGGCGGCGCGGCCGTCACCGCCGTGATGGAGGGCGTCGAGGCGCTGGACGGCCACTTCTCGCGCTTCGCTCCGGCCCGCAGCGCCTCGGCGGTCGCCCCGCTGCTGCTGATCGGCCTGACCGCCATCGCCAGCCCGGTCTGCGCGGGCGTCCAGCTCTTCACCCTGGCGCCGTTCATCGCCGCCATGGCCCTGGCCGGCATGGCGGCCGCCGACGCCTCGCGCCGGCAGTTCCTGGCCCTGGAGCGGCTATCGGCCCTGTTCCTCGACCGCGTGCGCGGCCTGCCGGTGGTGCTGGCCTTTCAAGCCGAGACCCGGGTGACGACGGGCCTGGCCCAGGCCGCCCAGGACCTTTCGCGCCGCACCCAGGCGGTGCTGCGCGTGGCCTTCTTCTCGTCGGCGGCGCTGGAGTTCTTCGCCGCCCTGTCCGTGGCGCTGGTCGCGGTCTATTGCGGCTTCAACCTGCTGCGCCTGCTGCCCTTCCCCGTCCCCGAGACGCTGGACCTGAAGCGGGCCTTCTTCGCCCTGGCCCTGGCGCCGGAGGTCTACGCCCCGATGCGCCGCCTGGCCGCGGCCTATCACGACCGCCAGGCCGCCGAGTCCGCCGCCCTGACCCTGGCCCGCCTGCCCGTTGCCGCCCCGGCGCCCGCGCCGCTGGACCTGCCGACCGCCCCGGAGATCCGTTTCGAGGCCGTGGGCGTGACCTATCCCGGCGGCGAGGCGGCGGTGTTAGACGGCTTCGACCTGGTCGCCCCGGCCGGCCGGATCACCGCCCTGCTCGGCCCCAGCGGCTGCGGCAAGACCACCCTGCTGAACCTGCTGACCGGCCTTGCGCCCCTGACCGCCGGCGAGGTGCGGGTGGGCGAGGCCAGGCTTTCGGAGGCCGGCGCCTTCGCCGCCGACCTGGCCTGGGCCGGCCAGTCGCCGCTGCTGCTGGCCGGAACCCTGGCCGACAACCTGGCCCTGGCCCGGCCCGACGCCTCGCGGGAAGACCTCGAGGCCGCCGCCCGCCGCGCCGGCCTCTCCGACCTGCTCGACCGCCGCCGCGGGCTCGACGCGCCGCTGGACGAACGCGGCGGCGGCCTGTCGGGCGGCGAGCGCCGGCGCTTGGGGATAGCCCGCGCCCTGCTGAAACCCGCGCCCATCCTGTTGCTGGACGAGCCGACAGCCGACCTCGACGCCGACGCCGAGGCCCAGATGATCGAGGCGATCCGGCGAGCCGCCGCCGGTCGCACCACCCTGATCGCCAGCCACTCCGAGGCCCTCGCGGCCGTCGCCGACCAGGTGGTGCGCCTGTGACCAAGAGCCCGCTTTCCAGACTGATCGCCGAGCAGCGCCGCCGCCAGGCCGGCCCGCTGATCCTGGCCGCCGCCGCCGCCGTCGTGGTCGGGGCCGGTTCGACCGCGCTCCTCGGCCTGTCGGGATGGTTCATCACCGGCGCGGCCCTGGCCGGAGCGGCCGGGCTGGCGACGGCCCAGGCCTTCAACGTGCTGCTGCCCAGCGCCACGATCCGCCTGCTGGCGATCCTGCGCACCGTCGCCCGCTACGGCGAGCGCCTGCAGAGCCACGCCGCCGCGCTGGACGCCCTGGCCGCCATCCGCCCGCGCCTGTTCGCCGCCCTGGCCGCCGCTCCGCCCCGCGAGGCCCTGGCCGTCTCGCGCGGCGAGGCCGCCGCCCGCSTGGTGCAGGACGTCGACGCCGTCGAGACCCGCTTCGTGCGCCTGTCCGCGCCCTGGGGCGCAGCCGCCGGGATCGGCATGGCCGTGGCGCTGTCGGCCCTGGCCGGGATCGGGCCGGCGCTCGCCATCCTGACCGCCGTCGCCCTGCACCTGATCCTGGCCCGCGTTCTGACCCGGCGGCTCAGCGCTCCGGCCGGCGCGGCGATCCAGGTCGCGGCGGGCGAACTCAAGGAAGCCCTGGCCGCCTTCGCCGCCGCCGCGGCCGAACTGAAGGTCTACGGCGCGCAAGGTCCCGCGCTGGACCGCATCGCGGCGCTGGGCGACCGGCTGGACGCGCTGAAGGTGCGCGCCGCCCGCGCCCAGGGGCTGGTCGGCCTGCTGGAAGGCGCGCTGACCGGCCTGGCGATCGCCGCCGTGCTGGCCCTGGCCGCCCCGGCCTCGGCGCCGCTGGCCGCGCTGGCCGCCCTGGCCGCGGTGATGGCCATCGAGGCCGCCGCCCCGATCGCCCGCGCCTTCGAACAGGACGGCGCGGCCGAGGCCGCCGGCGAGCGGCTGGACGCCCTGCTGCGCCATGCTCCCCAGGAAACGCCGCCGCCGGCGCCCGGCCGCCTGGCCCTGCGCCTGCAGGGCGTGGACCTGGCTTCCGGSGCGCGCCTGGCCCTGACGGGCCCCACCGGCAGCGGCAAGACAACGCGGCTGGAGCAGCTGCTCGGCCTGCGCCCCGCTCCGGCGGGCGCCTTCGCCCTCGACGGCCAGGACGGCGCGGCCCTGCCGCCCGCCGTCCTGCGCCCRGCCTTCGCCTACGCCCCCCAGGACGCCGCCCTGCTGGCCGGCACGGTGCGCGAGAACCTGAAGCTGGCGGCTCCGGCCGCCACGGACGAGGCCCTGTGGGCCGCCCTCGACGACGCGGCCCTGGCCGAGCGGGTCCGCGCCTTGCCTCAGGGGCTGGACACCTGGCTGGGCGAGGCCGGCGAGCGGCTGTCGGGCGGCGAGCGCCGTCGCCTGTCGCTGGCCCGCGCCCTGCTGCGCGACGCCCCCTGGCTGCTGCTGGACGAGCCGACCGAAGGGCTGGACCCGACGACCGAGGCCCTCGTCGTGGCGCGCCTGGACGCGCGACTGCGCCGCACCGGGCAAGGCCTGGTGCTGGTCAGTCACCGTCCGGCCCCGCTGAGGCTCTGCGAACAGGCGATGGCGGTGGAAACGGTGTCGCCGCCCGCCGGGTCGGTTATAAGCCGGCGCATGATCGAACCGGCGAAGTCTTGAGGCCCATGGCCGCCGCCCCGCGCTCTCCCGGGCCGCTGCACAGCGAGCTTCGCCCCGGCGTGTTCCTGGCCTCGGCCACGATGATCGCCGCCTGCGCGCTGCTCTTCTTCGCCCTGCCCAGCCGCTACGCCGCCCCGGCCGCCTTCCTGCTGTTCGTGCCGTCGGTGCTGGTCAGCGCCGCGCTCGGCGGCCTGGTGCCCGGCCTGATCTCGACGGTCGTAGCCTCGGCCATCGTGTGGTTCCTGACCTTCTCGCCGCATCCCGACCAGGCGACGGCGGTGTCGAGCATCGTGTTCCTGATGATCGGGGTGGGCATGTCGATCGGCGGCGGCTGGTTCCACGCCGCCCGCCAC
This sequence comes from Caulobacter sp. 10L414, assembly GCF_056395525.1. Classification (NCBI taxonomy): domain Bacteria; kingdom Pseudomonadati; phylum Pseudomonadota; class Alphaproteobacteria; order Caulobacterales; family Caulobacteraceae; genus Caulobacter; species Caulobacter sp. 10L414. The sequence goes on along the minus strand of NZ_JBFTJR010000021.1, from coordinate 69,697 downwards.
CGCACCGTGGCCATGACCAGCCACCTGCGCTCGATCCTCGACACCGTGCCCGACGCGGTGGTCGTCATCGATCCGCGCGGGATCATGACCTCGTTCAGCCCGGCGGCCGAGCGCCTGTTCGGCTGGACCGCCGCCGAGACCGTGGGCCGAAACGTCAGCATGCTGATGCCCGAACCGCACCAGAGCGCCCACGACGGCTATCTGGCGCGCTACGAACAGACCGGCGAGAAGCGGGTGATCGGCGTCGGCCGCGTGGTCACCGGCCAGCGCCGCGACGGCTCGACCTTCCCCATGGAACTGGCGGTCGGCGAGACCAAGGGCCCGACCCGCGCCTACACCGGCTTCATCCGCGACCTGACCGAGCGCCACGCCACCGAGGCCCGCCTGCAGGAACTGCAGGGCGAACTGGTGCACGTCTCGCGCCTGACCGCCATGGGCGAGATGGCCACCACCCTGGCCCACGAGCTGAACCAGCCGCTGTCGGCCATCGCCAACCTGCTGACCGGCTCTCGCCGGCTGATGGATMGCGGCCGGCCCGAGGACCAGGCCAAGGTGCGCGACGCCATCGACCGCGCCTCCGACCAGGCGCTGCGGGCCGGCGACGTGATCCACCGCATGCGCGAGTTCGTGCGTCGCGGGGCCACCGAGCGCGACATCGAGAGCCTGTCGGAACTGGTCGACGACGCCCGCGCCCTGGCCCTGATCGGCGTGCGCGAAGGCCAGGCCGAGGTCCGCATCGCCCTGGACGAGACCTGCGACGCGGTGTTCGCCGACCGGGTTCAGATCCAGCAGGTGCTGGTCAACCTGATCCGCAACGCCGTCGAGGCCATGGACGGCCAGCCCGTGCGGCGCCTGTCGGTGGCCAGCCGGCGGCTGGACGACGGAACGATCGAGGTGGCCGTGGCCGACACCGGCGCCGGCGTCGACGACGAGTTTCGCGAGCGCCTGTTCCAGCCGTTCATGACCACCAAGGCCGAGGGCATGGGCGTGGGCCTGTCGATCTCGCGCTCGATCATCGAGGCCCACGGCGGCCGCATCTGGGCCGACGCCAATCCGGACGGCGGCACGGTGTTCCGCTTCACCCTGCCGCCCGCCCCAGGCCCCTCCAAGACCCGCACGCCTGCAGCCGACCAGGAGACGATTTGATGAGCGACGCCGTTGTGCACGTGGTCGACGACGACGCCGACGCCCGCGACTCCCTGGCCTTCCTGCTGGAGACGGCCGATTTCCGCGTGCGCACCTACGCCAGCGCCCTGGCCTTCCTGACCGAGCTGCCCGAGGCCGAGCCCGGCTGCGTGATCACCGACGTGCGCATGCCGGGCATGACCGGCCAGGAACTGGTGCGCCGCCTCAAGGCCGAGGGCTCGGGCCTGCCGGTGGTGATGATCACCGGCCACGGCGACATCCCGATGGCCGTCGAGGCCATGCGCGACGGCGTCGTCGACTTCATCGAGAAGCCCTTCTCGGAAGCCCGCATCCTGGCGGCGCTGGAGCGCGCCCTGGCGGCGGCTCCCCAGCCCACGGTCAGCGACGACCAGGCCCAGGTGCTGGCCCGCATGGAAACCCTGTCCGAGCGCGAGCGTCAGGTGCTGGACGGCGTGGTGGCCGGCCACCCCAACAAGATCATCGCCCGTGACCTCGGCATCAGCCCGCGGACCGTCGAGATCTATCGCGCCAAGCTGATGAGCAAGATGCACGCCGACAACCTGGCCGCCCTGGTGCGGATGACGCTGTCGGTTCGCTAGACGCCCGCCTCAGCGCGCGGGGCACGTCATCGGCTTCAGCGGCCTGACCTGCCGGGCCGTGAGCGTTTCGCCCCTGGCCATGCGGGACAGGAGGGGATCTGTCGCCACGACGGCGCCGAGACCTTCGTCCCGGGCCATCCGCGCGTCCCAGGCCTGGGCGGCCTCGGCCAGGGCGCTCCGCTCGCCGTCGGCCAGAGTCGGCGAGGCGGCCATGCGCTTGACGACGGCCGCACCGAACCGGCCGCCCTCGCGGCTCCAGACGTCGAACAGCACGGCGCGACGGGCCGGCCCGGCGCAGAACACGCGGGTCAGCGCCCGGTCGGCGTCGGCATCGTCGCCCAGGCCGTACCAGCGCAGCGTGATCCCGAGCGGCAGGACCAGCGGATCGTCGGGACCGCCCGCCGCCGGGGCGTCCAGCACCTCGGGCCGGACCAGTTCGGCGACCGCCCACTTGCCTATCGCCGCTACGTGACCCGACAGCATGTCCGTCAGTTCCGGATCGGCGCGATAGTCGCTGGTGAGCAGGGCCTTGGGCCCCTCGACGAAATAGTCGTCCATGCCGAAGCGCGCCCGGGCCTGCTTGGCCAGGGCCGTCGACAGCGCCGGCCACCGCGCCTGCACGAACGGATCGGTGCGCCAGCGCGGCGGTTCGCCTCCGTAGGGGTCTTCCTGGACGTCGCTCATGATCCGCAGCAGGCGCATGGCCTCGTCCGCCGAGCCGGTCGCCGCCAGCCTGGCGGGAAAGCGCGCCTCGATCAGGTCGTAGGCGCGACGATAGCCGCCGTTCGCAGCCAGGAAGCGCAGGCCCAGGTCGAGATCGTCCAGCGAGGCGTCCTCGCGCAGGAGGGGCTCAAAGAGCGGCCCGGCGTCTGCGTGGCCTGGCTCGATCAGGGCCTCCAGGATGGCGTTCTCGCGCGGATCGCGCGGCGGCTTGCCCGCCTCCTCGCCGCCCGCCGCGCTCAAGATCAGGTCCGAGAACATCGCCGCCGCCGACTGTTCCTGGTCGTAGGCGGGGTTGCGGAGCGTACTGCGGCGCCCGCCCGGCCTTGACGTCGTCGTAGGCCGCCAGCAGGTAGCCGGTGGGCTTCCAAGGCGAGACCGAGCCCAGGTGGCCGCCGATGTCCATGGCCAGCGCCGCCTCGTAGGGGGTCTTGCCAGGCTTGGCGTCGATCTCGGCCTTGAGGGCCTCGAGGCGGGCCAGTTCCGTCATCCCATCGGGCTCGCGCTGGATGTCGAGATAGGTCCGCACCGCCTTCGACCAGGCCGAGTCCGGGCCGGCGTAGTCCTCGTTAACCCGCGAGAAGGGAAAACCCAGCACGCCCAGGCGCTCGCCCTTGCGGCCGAGGAACAGCAGGTAGCTGCGGCCCTTGGCCAAGGTCATCCGATTGCAGGGGCCCATGTGCCCGTCCGGATGCGAGAAGAAGATGTCGTCGGGGTCGCTGCGCGTCGTGCGGCCCAGCATGAGGCCCCGCACCACGATCTCGCCCGAAAGATCGCCCTTCAGGCTTTCGTCGATCCGCAGCCGCATCGGCGCCTCGAACGGATCGAGGTCCTTTCCGAACCGCGGTCCCGCGCGCGACGCCGCGAGCGGCGTGGCCACCACGACGGCGTCGGCGATCTGGGCCAGTTCGAAATTGCTCGGCCGCACATAGCCGGGAACCGGCGAGCAGGCCTGGGCCGCCCCGCCCGCGCCCAACGACAGCGTCGTCGCCAGGCCGATCAGCCATCCATTCCGCATCGCGCCCCCTCCCTTTTCCGAGAAGGCTACGAACGCCGCAGATCAATTACAATTGTAATCTTTTAACGTCAGGCCCCGACGGCCTTCTTGACCTGAACGCTCAGCGCGTCGGTGATCAGCGGCTTGTGGGCCACCCCCGCCCACAGGGCGTCGGTGACGGTCAGGTCGACGGGGCCTTCGGCCACCAGCACGGCCGGCGTGCGCACGCCCTTGCCGCGCAGCGAGGCCAGGGTCAGCAGGTCGACGTCCAGCACCAGGCAGTCGGCGGCGATCAGTTCGGCCAGCGGGACGTCGGCCGCCTCGGCGAAGGCGCGCGGCCAGTAGCCCTCGGTCTCCAGGGCGAAGGCCAAGGCCTCGCGCAGGGCGTCGTCGGCCTCGACGATGATCACCAGCGGACGGGCGGGCGAAGGGGCGCACATGGCGCCATTCAAACCGGTGTCGGTCCAGCGCGCCTTGATCCGGCGCAAATCGAGCAGGTCGGCGATCATGCGATCGTCAGGGTCATCCAGACCGACGCCTTCTCGCCCGGGGCCAGGGCGACGATCCCGGTCTGGCCTTCGGCGAACCCGGGGCCGAACGGATCGGGACGGCTGGAGGTCGGCTCGACGCAGACGAAGTCGGCCCCCGGCGGCGAATAGACGTGGGCCCAGCGGCAGTTGTCCGAGGCCGCGATCGTCGTCGAGCCGCCTTCCGGGGCCGACAGCACGGCCGCGCCGCCGAAACCGGTCCAGCAATTGTCGATCAGGGTGTCGGTGGCGGTGGGCGCGCCGACCGTCCAGTCGCGCGCCCAGGCCCCCTGGTGGTGGACCGTCGGCAGGACGTCGGCGTCGACCATCCAGACGCCGTCGACGTCCATCTTCAGGCGCTCGCCCGGCCGGGCCGCGAAATAGGGATGCAGGCCAAGGCCGGCGGGCATGACCTCGGTCCCGGTGTTGGTCACCGACAGTTCGATGCGCAGGCCCTCGTCCGACAGCACGAGGATCTGCTCGGCGCGGTAGGCCCACGGCCAGTCGGACGGCGCGTGGTCGTAGGTCAGGACGGCGCGGGTGTCGGACAGCCCCGTCACCGTCCAGGCCGCGCGCCAGCCCTGGCCGTGCAGCGGATGCGCATGGCCGGCCAGGTTCGGGGCCAGGGCGACGTCGCGCCCCTGGAAGGCGAAGCGGCCGTTCGGAATGCGGTTGCAGAACGGGACCAGCGGAAAGCAGCCGACGTTCAGGGCGTCGGTCGCGCCGTCCGGCGTGGGGCGCAGGATGTCGCGGCCGTCGAACACGAAGCGGCCGATCGAACCGCCCACCTCGGGCAGCAGTTCGACGCGGGCGCGGGTGGTCGCCAGGACGGGACGGGTCATGCAAAACTCCTGGTAGCGCTAACGAGCGCTACGTCGCGCGTCGTATGCCAGCTTGGCCCCGGAGGGGCAAATGAACACCGCCGTCAATAGCCGGCGTAGCGGCCCGGCTTGTGGTTGGCGATGATGACGACGCTGAGCGCCACCGCCGACAGGATCGACAGCAGCAGCTTGTCGAGACTGACGACCATGAAGGCCGCGCCCACCACCAGCACGTCGGTGCCCATCTGCACCTTGCCGGCGCTGATCCCGTGCTTTTCCTGCAGCCACAGGCCCAGCACGCCGATGCCGCCGACTGAGGCGCGGTGGCGCGCCAGGGCGAGAATGCCCATGCCGATGATCGTGCCGCCGAACACCGCCGCGAAGACCGGGTCGACGTCCTTCAGCTTCAGCCAGTACGGCAGGGCCAGGGTCAGGCTGGTCAGAGCCACGTTCACCGCCAGGGTCTTGAGCATGAACATCCAGCCCAGGGCGCGCTGGGCGAAGACATAGAACGGCAGGTTCAGGACGAAGAAGACCACCCCCACCGGCCAGCCGCCGAGATAGGAGACGATCAGCGCGATCCCGGCGATGCCGCCGGTCACCAGGCCGGCGGTCTTCAACAGGGTCAGGCCCACGGCGATGAAGCTCGTGCCGATCAGCAGCGCATGAACGTCTTCGATGGGCGTGTGGCGCGTGGCGGGCATGGGCGGAATGGTGGCGGCGGCGGCGTTCAAGGGCGTCGAATCGTCGTCTGGAGGGATGGGAAACGGCCGCCCGTCCCGATCGCGTTTCCGCCCTGTCGCCCCTTCCGCCGCCGATCCTCGGCCGCGTGGAACGCTCTTGTCGCGTCGGACGCTTGATAGCGTCCGTGTCTAGCGTCATATATCATCTCAACGCGACGCCCCATGGGCGCCGCGCGAAATCCTCTACAACAATTCCGGAGCCGCCCCTATTCGCCGTCCCATGCAAGCGCCGCCCGTCAAGGATGGACCGCGTATCAACGATGAAATCCGCGTCCCCCGCGTGCTGCTGATCGACCAGAACGGCGAGAAGCAAGGCGAGATGCCGACTTCCGCCGCGCTGGAAGCGGCCGAAGAGGCTGGCCTGGACCTGGTCGAGATCGTTCCGAACGCGAACCCGCCTGTCTGCAAGATCCTGGACTACGGCAAGTTCAAGTTCCAGGAGCAGAAGAAGAAGAACGAGGCCCGCAAGCGTCAGAAGGTGGTCGAGCTCAAGGAGATCAAGCTCCGCCCGAACATCGACAAGCACGACTATGACGTTAAGGCCAAGTCGATGTTCCGCTTCTTCGAGGAAGGCGACAAGGTGAAGGTCACCCTGCGCTTCCGCGGTCGTGAAATGGCGCACCCGGAACTCGGCATGAAGCTGCTGCAGCAGGTCAAGGCCGACTTCGACGAAGTCGCCAAGGTCGAGTACGAGCCTCGCATGGAAGGCCGCCAGATGATCATGATCCTGGCGCCCCGCTAAGCTTAGGCCCTATCTTCGAAGACGCCCCGGCCTCGCCGGGGCGTTTTTCGTTTCCGGTTACCGTCCATGTCCAAGCAAGCCCCCCTCTCCCTGGATCCCGGCCTGACGCCGAAGGCCTGGCGCGAAGCCTTCGCCGCCAACGGCCGGCTGCACGTGCCGGGCGTCCTGACCGCCGACTCGGCAGCGCGCCTGCACGCGGCCCTGACGCTGGACACGCCCTGGAGCGGGGTGGTGGGCGTCGACAAGAAGCTCTGGACCCTGCCGCTCGACGGCCCCGGCGCCCTGTCGGCGGCCGACGACGCCGCGCTGGACCGCCAGGTCGCCGAGGAGACCCGCGCCGGCTTCGGCTTTCGATTCGACAATTTCCGGGTCAGCGACGAGGTCGAGGCCGGCCGCCGCGAGGGCCGCCTGCTGGAGGCCGCCTACGACCTGCTGAACGGCGAGGCCTTCCTGGACTTCGTGCGCGAGCTGACGGGCGATCCCCGCCCCGAGTACTGCGACTGCCAGGCCACCCGGTATCGTCCCGGCCACTTCCTGACCGAGCACGACGACCACGCCGACGGCAAGAACCGCCTCTACGCCTATGTCCTGAACCTGACGCCGCAGTGGCGCAGCGACTGGGGCGGCCTGCTGCTGTTCCTCGACGGCGACGGCCACGTGGCCGAGGGCTACACGCCCAGCTTCAACGCCCTCAACATCTTCCGCGTGCCGCAGAAGCACGCCGTCAGCTACGTCACCCCGCACGCCGCCGCGCCGCGCCTGTCGCTGACCGGCTGGATCCGCACGCGCGGCTGATCCCCCTCGACCGTACATTGCGGTCAAGCTAAAGATCACGCGACGAGATCGGGGGATATCGACGTGCTTCGTAAAGTGGGAGCGGCCATCCTGACGGCGGCCGCGTTGAGTTTCGGAGCGGCCCAGGCCGCGCCGCTGGAAGTCTATGGCCGCCTGCCGGACATCGACGACGTGACGATCTCTCCGGACGGGACGCTGCTGGCGGTGTCCTCGACCCTGTCGACCGAGGATCGGGTCGTCTCGATCCACAAGGTCAGCGACAAGAGCGTCGTCAACGTCCTGCGCCTGGGCAAGGAGAAGCTGCGCTGGGTGCAGTGGGCCGGCTCGCGCCACCTGCTGGTCACCACCTCGACCACCGCCCTCGTGCGCGGCCTGGAAGGGCCCAAGCGCGAGTACTGGATGACCATCAGCTACGACATCGCCAAGAAGAAGCAGGTGCTTCTGCTGGACAACCAGGCCGGCGCGATGAACGTGGTCTACGGCCCGGCCATGGTGCGCAAGGTCGACGGCGACCTGACCGCCTTCGTCCAGGGCGTCTACTTCGTCGACAACCGCGGGCGGGTGACCCTGTTCGCGGTCAATCTCGACAAGGGCCGCACCAAGATGATCGAGGCCCGGTCGGAAGACACCGACGACTGGCTGGTGGACGGCGACGGCGTTCCCCTGGCCCAGTCGCAGTACGACCAGTCCAGGGGCGTGTGGTCGCTGCGCATCAAGGGTCCTCGCGGCTGGACCGTGGTCGACCAGGCGACCAGCCCGATGGGCTCCTACGGCGTCTCGGGCCTGGGCCGCGATGGCAAGAGCGTGCTGGTGGCGATGAACGACGCCGACGGCTCGACCGTCTATCGCGAGTACGGCCAGGGCGGCGCCCATGCCGACCTGCCGATGGAGCGCCCGTTCGACGGCCTGATCCGCGACCCGGCCACCGGCGCCCTGATCGGCGGGGTCACCCTGGTGGGCGACGACCTGCGCTATCAGTTCTACGACGCCAAGAACGAAAGCGCCTGGAAAGCCGTGCAGAAGGCCTTCCCGGGCGACCGCGTCTCCCTGGCCTCCTGGTCCGACGACCGCCGCAAGATCGTGGTGCTGGTCGACTCGCCCACCGACGGCCCGGCCTACGCGCTGATCGACCTCGACGCCAAGAGCGCCAACTGGCTGGGCGAATCCTATTCCAAGCTCGCCGCCGCCGACATCAGCGAGGTCCGCCCGGTGAAGTACAAGGCCGCCGACGGCCTGGAGATCACCGGCTACCTCACCCTGCCCAAGGGCAAGCCGGCCAAGAACCTGCCGCTGATCGTGCTGCCGCACGGCGGCCCGGAAGGTCGCGACAGCCCCGGCTTCGACTGGTGGAGCCAGGGCCTGGCCTCGCGCGGCTATGCCGTGCTGCAGCCCAACTTCCGCGGCTCCGAGGGCTTCGGCCACGACTTCGTCCGCGCCGGCTTCGGCGAGTGGGGCAAGAAGATGCAGACCGACCTGTCGGACGGCGTGCGCTACCTGGCCAAGGAAGGCCTGATCGATCCCAAGCGCGTGTGCGTCGTGGGCGCCAGCTACGGCGGCTACGCGGCCCTGGCCGGGGCGACGATCGACACCGGCGTCTATCGCTGCGCGGTGTCGGTGGCCGGCCCGTCCGACCTCAAGCGCATGCTGGTCGACAACCAGGAGCGCTACGCCACCGCCAACAACGCCGCCATGCGCTACTGGCTGCGCTTCATGGGCGCGGACGGCGTGCGCGACCCCGACCTGGCGGCGATCTCGCCCGCCAAGCTGGCGGCCAAGGCCGACATCCCCGTGCTGCTGATCCACGGCAAGGACGACACCATCGTTCCCTATGTGCAGAGCAAGATCATGGCGGACGCCCTGACCAAGGCCGGCAAGCCCGTGCAGTTCGTCACCCTGGACGGCGAGGACCACTGGCTGTCGCGCGGCGCCAGCCGCCAGCGCATGCTGGTCGAGACCGCCGCCTTCATCGAAAAGCACAATCCACCGAACTGAGCCCTTCCCCCGATCAGCCTCATCGACGCCGGCTCGCCGGAGCCTTATGATCGCGTCGGTTGATCGGGGGATTACACACTTGCGTATCTGGATTGCGGCCGCGGCGTTCGCGGCCTTGCTGAGCGGCGGCGCCCAGGCCGCGCCGCTGGACGCCTACGGCCGCCTGCCGGCCATTTCCGAAGTGGCGCTGTCGAGCAACGGCGAGCGGCTGGCCTTCGTGGCCGAGGTGCGCGACGAGCGCCGGGTCGTGGCCTTCGACATCAAGAGCGGCAAGCCGGTCGCCACCGCCCGGCTGGGCGCGACCAAGGTCCGCGGCATAGACTGGGCCGGCGACCAGTCGGTCATCGTGCTGACGTCCACGACCGCCGGCCTCTACCGGTACGGCGTCGACCTGATCGAGTGGGAACAGCCCCAGGTGCTGGACGTCAAGACCGGCAAGGTCTCGCTCCTGCTCAAGCCCCAGCGCAGCACGCCGGGCGGCGCCCGCCATCGCCCGGTGGTCCGCGAGTACGGCGATCATTCGACCGTCTACTTCGACTCGGCCATCAACACCGGCCAGATGGAGGTGGTCATGTTCGGCATCGACCCCGCCAACGGCAGGGTGTCGATGTCCTACATCGCCAGCCGCAAGGTCCGCGACTGGATCATCTCGCCCGAGGGCGAGATCATCGGCCGCGGCGTCTACGACGCCGACGAAGGCGCGTTCAAGGTCGAGGCCGGCAAGGGCCGGGCCTGGAAGACCATCTACAGCGCCGAAAGCAGCATCGGCCGCACGCACCTGATCGGCCTGGGCCGCGACGGCGCCAAGTTCCTGATCACCCGCCGCGACGCCGACGGCCGCACCGGCCTGGCCGAACTGGATCAGGCCGGAACCCTGACGCCGCTGAAGTCGCCGCCGGATCCGGCCTCCATCTTCTTCCACCGCAAGACCCAGGCCCTGGTCGCCCTGGGCTACGGCGGCGATGACCCCCGCTATGCGTTCTACGACCGAACCCTGGCCGAGCGCTGGGGGGCGGTGCTGGGCCTGTTCCCCGACAGCCGGCTGCAACTGGTCGACTTCGACGCCGAGATGAAGCGCCTGCTGGTCCGCGTGGAGACCTCGGTCGACGCCGGCTCCTATCACGTGGTCGACTTCCGCGGCGACGAGCCGACGGCGCTGGCGATCGGCATCGCCTATCCCGACCTTCAGCCCGAGGATCTTTCGGAGGTGCGCCGCGTGACGTTCAAGGCCGCCGACGGCCTGGACCTCGACGGCTACCTCACCCTGCCCCGCGGCCGCCAGGCCAGGGCCCTGCCCCTGATCGTGCTGCCCCACGGCGGTCCGGAAGCGCACGACGAGCCGGGCTTCGACTGGTGGAGCCAGGGCCTGGCCTCACGCGGCTACGCCGTCCTGCGGGTGAACTTCCGCGGTTCCGACCACAAGGACGTGGCCTTCCGCGACGCCGGCTTCGGCGAGTGGGGCGGCAAGATGCAGACCGACCTGTCGGACGGCGTGCGCCATCTGGCCAAGGAAGGGATCATCGACCCCAAGCGCGTCTGCATCGTGGGCGCCAGTTATGGCGGCTACGCGGCCCTGGCCGGGGCGACGATCGACACCGGCGTCTATCGCTGCGCGGTGTCGGTGGCCGGGGTCTCCGACCTCAAGGCCATGCTCGCCGAGGAGAAGGTGTCGGGCGATGGTTCGGGCCTGCGCTACTGGCGGCGGTTCATGGGCGCCGACAAGAACCCCGAGCTGGCGGTCGCCCGCTCGCCGGCCCGCCTGGCGGCCAAGGCCGACGCGCCGATCCTGCTGATGCACGGCCGCGACGACACCGTCGTTCCCTACGAGCAGAGCACGCGCATGGCCGAGGCCTTGAAGGCCGCGGGCAAGCCCTACACGCTCGTTCCCCTCGACAACGAGGATCACTGGCTGTCGCGCGAAGCCACCCGCCAGCGGATGCTGACCGAGACCGTCACCTTCGTCGAAAAGCACAACCCGCCGAACTGACCCGGCTAGGCCCGCCCCCGCGCCGCCGCCGGCGGCGTGGGGTGATGGCGCCGCCAGACCCGGCGCAGCTGGCGGGTCGAGGCGAAACCCGACCGCTCGGCGACGCTTTCCATGTCGAGCCGCGTCGCCGACAGCATCTGGCTGGCCAGGGCCAGGCGCAGGCGGTTGACGTAGTCCGTCAGGCTCATGCCGGCATGGGCGTTGAACAGACGCGACAGGTGGCGCGGACTGGCGGCGGCCAGGCCGGCCAGCGCCTCCAGGCTCCAGTCGCGGGCGGGATCGGCGGCGATGGCGTCCTGCACGCGGTGGACGGCGGGGTGGACGTGGTTGCGTCCTTCCAGCCAGGGCGACAGCTGCGGATCGGCCGGTCCCCGGCGCAGATAGACCACCATCTGGCGGGCGATCGACACCGCCAGCGCTGGGCCGCGCAGCCGGGCGATCACATGCAGCATCAAGTCAACGCCCGAGGTGACCCCGGCGCTGGTCAGCCGCTCGCCGTCCTCGACGAACAATCGGTCCTCCAGCACCCGGGCGCTGGGCGCCAAGCGCGTCAGGTCCTCGATGCAGACATGGTGGGTGGTGCAGGCCTTGCCGGCCAGCAGCCCCGCCCGCGCCGCCAGCAACGCGCCCGAGCAGATGCAGGCCAGGGTCACGCCCGGCCGCACCACGCGCGCCAGCCAGGCGACGATGGCGTCCTCGTCGGCGGCATCGCCGTCCGTCGGGCCAGGACCGCCCAGCACCTGGTCGACATTGCCCGAGACGATGACCATCGCCCCGTCGGGCAAGACCTCGGGCAGCGGCGACAGGCCCGCCAGCGAAAGACCGATCGAGCTGTCGATGGTCGGCCGGGCGGCGAGATAGACGACCTCGAAGCCCGGCGAACCGGGCTCCATCGCCGCCCGCCGCAGCACCTCCATGGGTCCGGCCACGTCGAGCAGCAGGGTGCGCGGCGGCAGGACGACATAGACGGGAATGACGGCGGGCGAGGCGTCGGTCATGCGGCGTCCAGGGCCTCCTCCACGGTGGCGATGCGGGCGAAGCGCTCGTGCAGGACAAGCTCGGTGCGCGCCTTGATCTCGTCGACGGTGAACACCCGCCCGTGGCGGTCGGTCATGTCGAAGGTCAGGGTGGCCTCGGTGACGTAGTCGACGGAAAAGCCGAGGTCCGAGGCGTGGCGGGTGGTGGTCTCGCAGCACTGCTCGGTGCGGATGCCGCTGACGATCACCCTGCCGATGCGGTTCTGGATCAGCCAGACCAGGAGGCCCGTGCCGACCAGGGCGCTGTGGCTGGGTTTGTGGAAGACGACGTCGGGTTCCAGCGACAGGCCCTCGACGGTGCGCACGTGGCCCGAAGCCAGGCTGAAGATCCCCTCGGCCTCGATGTGCAGGATCTGCACGACCGGCAGGCCCCTGGCCTTGGCGCCGTCGATCAGCGCCTGCTGGCGTTCCAGGTAGGCGCCGGCGACCTTGGGGTCCCACGAGGCGCGCTGGCGAAAGGAATCCTGGGCGTCGACGACGATCAGGGCGGTGGCGGCGGACATTCTTGCGTCTCCGTGGCGTGAAGGATGGCGCAAGCTAGGGGCATGCTTCAAGGCGGATAAGGCGCTTGCCGGACGAAGAGCGGACAGAAAAGGACATTCATTTCTACAGCCCCGTCATTCCCGCCACGAGGGCGGGAATGACGGGAGCAGAAGGAAGCGGGCCGCGAAGGACGCACCGCGCCCGGCGCCGCACGCCGATCCTCCGCACCCGGAAACTGAAATTTCAGTCGCTTTTTCGGACCATCGGGCGTAGAGGAGCCGCCTCGAAGGTTCCCGTCATGTCCATGTCCGCTGCGCCGGCCCCCGCGCCTGCGCCCGTCCACAGTTCCCGCGCCCTGTACGTCCTGCTGCTGGTGGTGTTCATCAACCTGGTCGGGTTCGGCCTGGTGATCCCGCTGCTGCCCTTCTACGCCAAGGCGCTGAACGCCAGCCCCTGGCAGGTGACGGCGCTGTTCTCGGCCTATTCGCTGGGCCAGTTCCTGGCCGAGCCGTTCTGGGGGCGGCTGTCCGACCGCATCGGCCGGCGGCCCGTGCTGATCGTCACCATCCTGGGCAACACCGCCGCCTATGTGGCCCTGGCCTTCGCGCCCACCATCGCGGCGGCCTTCGTCATCCGCTTCCTCAGCGGCGCGGCCAGCGGCAACATCTCGACGATCCAGGGCTACATGGCCGACGTCACCCCGCCCGAGAAGCGGGCCGCGCGCATGGGCCTGCTGGGCAGCGCCTTCGGCGCCGGCTTCGTGGTCGGCCCGGCGCTGGGCGGCCTGCTGGCCCACCCCGACGCCGGACGGCTGGGCTTCCAGCTGCCGCTGCTGGTGGCCGCGGGCCTGGCCGCCACGGCCGCCCTGGGCGTCTTCCTGTTCGTGGTCGAGAGCCGCGCGCCGCGCAAGGACGCCCCGCCCCCGCCGCCCCGGCGCGAGGCGCTGAAGGCGGCCATGGCCCATCCGGTGCTGTCGCGCGTGCTGCTGGTCACCTTCGTCTCCACCGCCGCCTTCTCGGGCATGGAGGCGACCTTCGGCCTGTGGAGCCAGGCGCGGTTCAACTGGACGCCCCAGCAGGTGGGCCTGTGCTTCGCCGTCATCGGCGTCGTCGCCTCGCTGGGCCAGGGCGTGCTGACCGGGCGCCTGGCGCGTCGATTCGGCGAGCCCAAGGTGCTGACGGCGGGCCTGTCGATCATCTGCGTCTCGATGGCCATGACGCCCTTCGTGCCCAGCGGCCATTTCGTGCCGCTGTTCGTGGGCTTCACCGCCTTCGGCCAGTCGCTGGTGTTTCCCTGCATCGCGGCCCTGATCTCGCGCGCCACCCCGCCCGACCAGCAGGGCGCGATGCTGGGCCTGAACATGGCCAGCGGCTCGCTGGCCCGGATGAGCGGCCCGATGCTGGCCGGCCCGCTGTTCGGCCTGGCCACCGGCGCGCCCTACTGGGTGGGGGCGCTGCTGACCGTTCCGGCCGTCGTGCTGGCGGTCACGGTGGGCCGCCGCGCCAAGGCCGCGCCCTAAGAGTCCGTGGGGCCTTGCTTTTCTCCCGGGGCTCCAGTATTGACCCCGCCTTTCCGGAGCCGCCTGGCCAATTTGGCATGCCATGGCGGTTCGTCACGCTGACTAGAGGACGGGGCCGTCAGGCTCCGACGCGAAATGCCTAAGTTGAAGACGAAGTCGGGCGCCAAAAAGCGCTTCAAGATCACCGCCACGGGCAAGCTGAAGGCCGGCGTCGCCGGCAAGCGCCACCGCCTGATCGGCCACAACGGCAAGTACATCCGCCAAAACCGCGGCACGAAGGTGATGAGCGAGGCTGACGCCAAGATCATCCGTACGTACCTGCCCTACGGCCTGTAAGAGGAGCGCTGACACATGGCTCGCGTTAAACGTGGCGTCACCGCCCACGCCAAGCACAAGAAGGTTCTGGAGCAGGCCAAGGGCTTCTACGGCCGCCGCAAGAACACCATCCGTACGGCCAAGGCCGCGGTCGACAAGGCCGGCCAGTACGCCTACCGCGACCGCAAGGTGCGCAAGCGCGCCTTCCGTTCGCTGTGGATCCAGCGCATCAACGCCGGCGCCCGCACCGAAGGTTTCACCTACTCGCAATTCATCCACGGCCTGGACGTGGCGGGTATCGTGATCGACCGTAAGGTCCTGGCGGACATCGCCGGCAACGACGCCGTTGCGTTCAAGGCCATCGCCGACAAGGTTCGCGCTGCCCTGGCCTAAGGACATCTGAGCCTCACCGCTCACCTATCCTTTGAAAAGCCCTTCGGCGCGAGCCGGAGGGCTTTTTGCTGTGCGTTATCCGGTTCCACCCAGCGTCAAAACCGCCTAGACCCACACCCGTCATGACCGATCTCAACACCCTCGAATCCGACGTCCTGGCCCAGGTGGCCGGCGCGGCCGACCTTTCAGCGCTCGACGCCGTCCGCGTGGCCGCCGTCGGCAAGACCGGCTCGATCTCGGGCCTGCTCAAGACCCTGGGCGCGATGAGCCCCGACGAGCGCAAGGAACGCGGCGCGGCGATCAACGCCCTGCGCGACCGCGTGCAGTCGGCCATCACCGAGAAGAAGGCCTCGCTGGAAGCCGCCGAGCTCGACGCGCGCCTGTCCCGCGAGACCCTCGACCTCACCCTGCCCGGACCCTATCGCCGCAAGGGCAGCGTCCACCCGACCATGCAGGTCATGGACGAGATGGTCTCGATCTTCGCCGACATGGGCTTCGCCGTCGCCGAAGGTCCGGACATCGAGGACGACTTCCACAACTTCACGGCGCTGAACTTCCCCGAGAAGCACCCGGCCCGCGAGATGCACGACACCTTCTTCTTCGAGCCGAAGGAAACGGGCGAGCGCATGCTGCTGCGCACGCACACCAGCCCCGTGCAGGTGCGCACCATGGTCTCGCAGAAGCCGCCGATCCGCATCATCGCGCCGGGCCGCACCTATCGCTGCGACAGCGACGCCACCCACACGCCGATGTTCCACCAGGTCGAGGGCCTGGTGATCGACAAGGGCATCCACATGGGCCACCTGAAGTGGACCCTGGAGACCTTCATCGCCCGGTTCTTCGAGACCGACGCGGTGACGACCCAGTTCCGGCCGCACCACTTCCCGTTCACCGAGCCGTCGGCCGAGATGGACGTGCAGTGCGACCGCTCGGGCGGCGAGATCAAGATCGGCCAGGGCTCGAGCTGGCTCGAGATCCTGGGCTGCGGCATGGTCCACCCGAACGTGCTGCGCGCCTGCGGCATCGATCCGGACGAGTACCAGGGCTTCGCCTTCGGCATGGGCGTCGATCGCCTGGGCATGCTGAAGTACGGCATGCCGGACCTGCGCGACATGTTCGCGTCGGACAGCCGGTGGCTGGCCCACTACGGCTTCTCGGGCTTCGCCGCGCCGAACCCCGCGTCGGGACTGAGCTGATGACCCAGAGCTTCCAACCCGGCGGCCGCCCCGGCCGCGTGCCGACCGACGCTTTCGCCACGGTGTTCGAGAACCTCGACATCTCGCTGTTCGACCTGGCGCGGGCCAACTTGGCCAGGCAGCAGAAGATCGTCGGCCGCACCTTCCGCAACTGTCATATCGACGGTCCGGCGGTGATGCTGGTGCTGGGCCGCACGACCTTCGACGCCACGAACTTCGGGCCGTCGGGGGGCGACATCCGCAACCTGATCCTGCGCCCGGCCGGCCCGACCAGCGTGGTCGGCGCGATCCCGGTGCAGGACTGCCAGTTCATCGGCTGCTCGTTCTTCAGCGTCGGCTTTACCGGCCCGGATGCGTTCCTGGACCAGTTGCTGAAGCTGCAGGCCGAGGCCTGAGTTTTCTTTTCGCGAGATCCGCGACCGCCGGCGCCGCCGGGGTTTCGGGCCTCTAGGACATAGTTTCGGATTTCGCTCCTCGCCCCGCGCGAGGCGAACCCAAGACCGGCGGACCGCCACATGAAATTCACCCTGTCCTGGCTCAAGGACCACCTCGACACCGAAGCGACCGCCGCCGAGGTGGTCGCCGCCATGACCATGGCCGGCCTCGAGGTCGAGCACGTCACCGACCCGGCCGCCAAGCTGGCCGCCTTCAGCGTCGCCAAGATCGTCGAGGCGGTGCAGCACCCCAACGCCGACCGCCTTCGCGTCTGCCAGGTCGACACGGTCGACGGCCGCAAGGAGATCGTCTGCGGCGCGCCGAACGCCCGCGTCGGCCTGACCACCATCTACGCCCCGATCGGCGCCTACGTGCCGGGCCTGGGCGTCACCCTGGTCGAGAAGCCGGTGCGCGGCGTCGTCTCCAACGGCATGCTGTGCTCGGGCTCGGAACTGGAAGCCGACGACGGCTCCGAAGGCATCCTGGAACTGTCCGGCGACCTGGCCGTCGGCACGCCGGCCGCCGTGGCGCTAGGCCTCGAAGCCGTCATCGACTTCGAAGTCACCCCCAACCGCCCCGACTGGCTGGGCGTCGCCGGCATCGCCCGCGATCTGGCCGCCGCGGGCGTGGGCAAGCTGAAGGACCTGTCGATCGCCCCGGTCGCCGGAACCTTCCCCTGCCCGATCACGGTCGAGGTGGACGGCGAGGCCTGCCCGGTGTTCGCCGGCCGCTTGATCAAGGGCGTCAGGAACGGCCCCTCGCCCCAGTGGCTGCAGGATCGCCTCAAGGCCATCGGCATCAATCCGAAGTCGGCCCTGGTCGACATCACCAACTTCATTTCCTACGACCGCGCCCGGCCGCTGCACGTCTATGACGCGGCCCTGCTTTCGGGGACCAAGATCGAGACGCGCCTGGGTCGCCACGGCGTCAACGGCGACGAGCACCTGATCGCGCTGGACGGCAAGACCTACGAACTGACCCCGGCCATGTGCGTCATCGCCGACGCCGGCGGGGAACGTCCGATCGGCCTTGGCGGCGTGATGGGCGGCGAGAGCACCGGCTGCTCGGAAGCCACCGTCGACGTCTTCGTCGAAAGCGCCTGGTTCGAGCCGATCCGCATCGCCCAGACCGGCCGCGACACCGGCATCAACAGCGACGCCCAGTACCGCTTCGCCCGCACGGTCGACACCGGCTCGGTCGTCCCGGGCCTGGAACTGGCCACCAAGCTGATCCTGGAGCTGTGCGGCGGCGAGGCCTCCGAGGTCGTGGTCGCCGGCCAGGCCCCGGCCGCGCCGGGCCCGATCCTGTTCGACCCGGCCTATGTGCAGGGCCTGTCGGGCCTGGATATCGCCCCCGAGCAGAGCCTGTCGATCCTGCAGGCCCTGGGCTTCAAGATCGAGCCGCCCAAGGACGTGCCGGTCGCCGAGTTCGCCACCCATGCCGAGAGCATGGTCTGCGTGACCCCGCCGACCTTCCGTCGCGACGTGCACGGCAAGGCCGACCTGGTGGAGGAAGTGGCCCGCATCGCCGGCTTCGGCGCCCTGCCCTCCACGCCGCTGCCGGACGTTCCGCGCGCCGTCGGCGGCGTGCTGACCGCTCGCCAGGCCCGCGCCCGCACCGCCCGTCGCGCCCTGGCCGCGGCCGGCTACGCCGAGGCCGTGACCTGGAGCTTCACCAGCCGCGCGACCGCCCAGCTGTTCGGCGGCGGCGCCGCCGAACTGGTGCTGGCCAACCCGATCGCCTCGGAACTGGACTGCATGCGCCCCTCGGTGCTGCCCAACCTGATCGAGGCGGCCGGCCGCAACGCCCGCCACGGCTTCGCCGACGTCGCCCTGTTCGAGGTCGGCCCGGTGTTCCTGAGCGACGGCCCCAAGGACCAGCGCACGGTCGTCGCCGGCATCCTGGCCCCGCGCCCGCCGCGCGCCTGGGACAAGCGCCCGGCCGAGGACGTGTTCACGGTGAAGACCGACCTCCTGAACCTGCTGGAGGAGATCGGCGCGCCGGTGGCCTCGCTGCAGACCGCCCAAGGGACGACCTCGCCCTGGTGGCACCCCGGCCGCTCGGCCCGCCTGCAGCTGGGCCCCAAGGCCGTCGTCGCCGAGTTCGGCGAACTGCACCCGGCAGTGCTGAAGGCGCTGGACGTGGCCGGCCCGGTCTACGGCTTCGAGATCGTCCTGGAGGCGATCCCCGAGCCGAAGAAGAAGGCGGTCAAGACCAAGGCGGCGTTCACGCCGTCGGCCCTGATGCCGCTGACCCGCGACTTAGCCTTCGTCGCCGACAAGGCCAAGGCGGCCGGCGATCTGGTCAAGGCCGCGGCCGGCGCCGACAAGGCCCTGATCGCCTCGGCCCGCGTCTTCGACGTCTACGAGGGCCCCGGCGTGCCGGAAGGCTCCAAGTCGGTGGCCATCGAGGTGCTGGTCCAGCCCCGCGAAGCCACCCTGACCGACGCCGAGATCGAGGCCCTGTCGGCCAAGGTCGTCGCGGCGGTCGAGAAGGCGGGCGGCAAGCTGCGCGCCTAGGCTTGAAGCCTTCGCACTAGACGCCATGTGCGGGGCGAAGGTGATGCTGCGCTGCATCCACCTTCGCCCTCTCGCGTTTCAGGCCCCATGAGCGATCTCTTCAGCCACAACCCCGCCAAGAGCCGCTACGAGCTGGACGTCGACGGCCTGATCGCCTTCGCCGACTACCAGCGCAGCGGCCATCGCCTGGTCATCCCTCACGTGGAGGCCGATCCCGCCCTGCGCGGCACCGGCGCGGCCGGCCGCCTGATGGTCAAGGTGGCCGAGGTGGCCAGGGCCGAGGGCATGCGGATCACCCCGCTGTGCTCCTACGCCGCCGCCTGGCTGCGCCGGAACGATCCCGAACTGATCGCCTGACGCTTTCCGACAGACGGATAATCCGGGAACAGCGGGCCGAACACCGGTCACCCGGCGTTTGCAACGCAGCAAAGCCCTTGGCGAGCGTGCGGCTACTCGTGCTAGAACTTTCGCGACGGTCCAACGCGCCCTGCCGGGAGCCTGCCCGACCGTGAGCGAAGGCTTGGATTTTCATGGTTGATATCAAGACGGTCGGCGTGATCGGCGCCGGCCAGATGGGTTCGGGCATCGCCCATGTCTGTGCGCTGGGCGGCTATGACGTCCGCCTGCACGACGTTTCGCGTGAGCGTATCGACGCCGGCGTCGCGCTGATCGGCAAGAACCTCGCCCGCCAGGTGGCGCGCAACATCATCGACCAGGACGCGGCCGACGCCGCCCTGGCCCGCATCTCCATCGCCGAGAACGTCGAGGCCATCGGCCAGACCGACCTGGCCATCGAGGCCGCCACCGAGAACGAAGAGGTCAAGAAGGCCATCTTCCGCAGCCTGCAGCCGCACCTGAAGCCCGACACGCTGCTGGCCTCGAACACCTCGTCGATCTCGATCACGCGCCTGGCCTCGACCACCGACCGCCCCGAGCGGTTCATCGGCCTGCACTTCATGAACCCCGTGCCGCTGATGAAGCTCGTGGAGATCATCCGCGGCATCGCCACCGACGTGCCGACCTACGAGACGGCCGTGGCCTTCGCCAAGTCGCTGGGCAAGATCACCAGCAACGCCGAGGATTTCCCCGCCTTCATCGTCAACCGCGTGCTGGTGCCGATGATCAACGAGGCGATCTACACGCTGTACGAGGGCGTCGGCACCGTCGACGCCATCGACACGGCCATGAAGCTGGGCGCCAACCATCCGATGGGCCCGCTGGAGCTGGGCGACTTCATCGGCCTGGACACCGTGCTGAGCATCATGAACGTGCTCTACGAGGGTCTCGCCGACAGCAAGTACCGCCCCTGCCCGCTGCTGGTGAAGTATGTCGAGGCCGGGTGGCTTGGCAAAAAGACCGGCCGCGGCTTCTATGACTATCGGGGCGAGACGCCGGTCCCCACGCGCTAGGCGTGCAGCGGCGTCTCCCGCGACAGGGGGACGCCGACATGACCGACACACCCAAGCATCGGTCCTGCGACCGGTCGCGGCCGCCGAGCGGCATCGCAGCCTCGACATCCTGCGGGGCCTGGGCGTGATGGGCATCCTGGCCGTCAACGCCGTGGGCTTCGCCCAGCCGATGTCGGTCTACCTCTCGCCGGAACTTTCGCCCCACCCGCTGGTCGGGGCCGAGGGCGGCGCCTGGTGGGTGGTCCAGACCTTCTTCCACTACAAGTTCGTCACCCTGTTCTCGATGCTGTTCGGGGTGTCGATCCTGCTGGTCGGCGGCGAGCGCGCCGACAAGCCCAGGGGCGCCCTGCTGCGCCGCCGGCTGTTCTGGCTGCTGGTCATCGGCCTGATCCACGGCCTCGTCATCTGGTTCGGCGACATCCTGCTGCTCTACGCCTGCACCGGCTTCATCGTGATGCTGATGCGCTCGTGGTCGCCCAGGCGGCTGTTCATCGTCAGCCTGACCATCATCGTGCTGGGCTCGGTGCTGGCGGTCGCGCCGTTCCTGGCGCTGGAGCACGCGCCGCTCGAGATCCAGAAGCAGGTCGCCGCCCAGATGAGCCCGCCGGGCTCGGACGTCGACGTGCCCACCGCCATCGCCGCCGTGCGCTCGGGCCTGGGGCCGGCGATGATGCAGAACCTGCAGCAATGGGCGATCCTGCAGTCGGCCAGCCTGATCGTCTTCATCTGGCGCACCGGCGCGCTGATGCTGCTGGGCATGGCGCTGTTCAAGACCGGCTTCCTGACCGGCAAGGCCAGGACCTCGGTCTACCTGGCCCTGATCGCCCTGGGCGCGGCGGGACTGGCCTGGTCGGGCTGGGAGAACGCCGCAAAGCTGGCCAGCGGCTTCGCCAAGCCCGAGGCGCTGGGCCGCTACCAGCTGGCCTACGAGTTCATGACCCTGCCGATCACGCTGGGCTATGCGTCGCTGGCGATCCTGCTGATCCGCAGCCAGGCGATCTCCAGGGCGCTGACGCCGCTGGCGCGCCTGGGCCAGATGGCCTTCACCAACTACCTGACCCAGTCGATCATCATGACCACGATCTTCTGGGGCGGGCGCGGCCTTGGCCTGTTCGGCCAGCTGGACCGCATCCAGCTGTGGGGATGCGTGCTCGCCATCTGGACGCTGCAGCTGGTCTGGTCGCCGCTGTGGCTGTCGCGCTTCAGGATGGGACCGCTGGAGTGGGTCTGGCGACGCCTGTCCTACGGCAAGGACCTGACGCGCGCCGGCTAGGGCGGGGGCCCTACCCCGCGCCCAGCGCCACGGCCGTGTGATAGACGACGAAGGCCGCCAGGTAGGCTAGGCCCACCATGTAGACGAACATCACCGTCGGCCAGACCCAGCTGTTGGTCTCGCGCTTGACCACGCCCAGCGTGGGCAGGCACTGCGGCGCGAAGACGTACCAGGCCAGGAAGGCCAGGGCCGTGGCCAGCGACCACTGCTGCGACAGCAGGGCGGTCAGCGCGTCGTGCGAGTCCGCGTCGCCGCCGACGGCGTACACCGTGCCCAGCACGCCCACGGCCACTTCGCGGGCGGCCATGCCGGGGATCAGGGCCACGGTCATCTGCCAGTTGAAGCCGATCGGCTCCATGATCGGCGCGATGAACTTACCGACCCGGCCGGCGATGCTGTAGTCGATGGCCGGCCCGGTCGCGCCTTCCGGCGGATAGGGGAAGGTGGCCAGCACCCAGACCAGCACCATCAGCGGCAGGATGATGCGGCCGGCGCGGCTCATGAAGATCTTGGCGCGGGTCCACAGGTTCAGCAGCACGTTGCGCGGCTCGGGCCAGCGATAGGTCGGCAGCTCCATCATCAGCGGCTCGGCCGCGCCGCGCCAGAAGATGCGGCGGATGATGAACGACACCAGCAGGCCGAAGATGATGCCGCTGGCGTAGAGGCCGAACATCACCAGGCCCTGCAGCGACAGCACGCCCCAGACCTTCTGGTTGGGGATGAAGGCGCCGATGATCAGAGTGTAGACCGGCACGCGCGCCGAGCAGGTCATCAGCGGCGCGATCAGGATGGTGGTCAGGCGGTCGCGCTTGTTGTCGATCACCCGCGTCGACATGATCCCGGGGATGGCGCAGGCGTGGCTCGACAGCAGCGGGATGAAGGCCCGCCCGTGCAGGCCGGCCACGCCCATCAGCTTGTCCAGCAGGAAGGCCGCGCGGGTCATGTAGCCGCTGTCTTCCAGGATCAGGATGAAGAAGAACAGCACCAGGATCTGGGGCAGGAACACCAGCACGCTGCCCACGCCGGCGATCAGGCCGTCGGCGATGAAGCTGGCCAGCAGGCCCTCCGGCAAGTGCTCCGACACCAGGCCCGCCAGCGCCCCGAAGCCGGCGTCGATGGCGTCGGCCGGGACGGTCGCCCAGGCGAACACCGACTGGAACACCAGGAACATCAGGATGGTCAGGATCGCCAGGCCGGCCACGGGCTGCAGCAGCACCGCGTCGATCTTGCCGGTCACCGTGTCGGGACGCTCGGGCGGGCGCACGCAGTCGCGATAGATGCGCTGGGCCTCGCCGTGGGCGGCGCGGATCTCGGCCGCGCTGGGCTCGCGCCAAGTGTTGTCGCCGGCGTTGGAGTGGGTCAGCGTCAGGGTGTCGACCTGGGTCAGCAGCTCGTCCAGGCCGCGCTTGCGGGTGGCCACCGTGGTGACGATCGGCGCGCCGATCTCGCGGCCCAGCTGCTCCAGATCGATGCGCAGGCCCTGGCGCTGGGCGATGTCGAACATGTTGAGGGCCAGCACGAACGGCCGGCCCACCTGCTTCAGCTCCAGCACCAGGCGCAGCACGAGGCGCAGGTTGGTGGCGTCGGCCACGCAGACCAGCACGTCCGGCGCGGTCTCGCCCGACAGACGGCCCAGCACGGCGTCGCGGGTGACCACCTCGTCGGGGCTGCGCGCCCGCAGCGAATAGGTGCCCGGCAGGTCGAGGACGCGGATCGTCCGGCCGCCCGGCGTGACCAGCTGGCCTTCCTTGCGCTCGACGGTGACGCCGGCGTAGTTGGCCACCTTCTGGCGGGCCCCGGTCAGGGCGTTGAACAGCGCGGTCTTGCCGGAATTCGGATTGCCGACCAGCGCGACGCGCGCGGGCCGGATAGCGGTGTCGGTCAAAGCGTCTATCCGTCGAACTGAACGGTCACGGCGCGCGCCTCGCGGCGGCGCAGGGCCACGCGGGTGTCGTCCACCCGCACGGCGATGGGATCACGGCCAAAGAGGCCTTCCTGCAGGATCTCGATGCGCGCGCCCTCGACGAAGCCCATCTCCAGCAGGCGGCGCTCCAGCTCCTCGGCGGCCACGGCCTCGGGCGCGCCGGTGTCGCCGCGCACCGCGACGATGACGCCCTTCTGTCCGCGCGAGGCCATGCTCAGGGCGCGGATCGGCGCGTCGGAAGCAAGGGCGTCATCGGCGGTGAGGACGGCGTCGGACATTCTTGGGCCTCGCGGCAAAAAGTTGCGAACGATTATCAGCCCCAACCGCCACTGTCGATGAAAGATGCCCCCTTCGAACGCCGGTCGCGGAAAAAATTAACAGGCATGGCGCGGCGTAATGGCCCAGCCGCGTTAATCTATTCGACTCAAGGCCGCTCCGGTTGCATTAATTTTTGCAAGCGATTCGTAGGGACCCGATATGCGAAGGCTCAAGCTGGCTCTGCTGACCGGCGCCTATCTTTGCCTGGCTCTTATCGTCTCCCTGCTGCTGTGGCGCATGGGGGCGACGCCGGCCGTCGGCCTGTCGGCCTTCATCGGCTCCCTGGGCCTGTGCTTCGCGTTCCACGGCATCATCAGCGGCATGTTCGACAACGCCCAGCTGAAGCTGGACATCGAGACCGTGCGCGAGGCCCACGGCATCCTGGTCGAGCAGATCGAGAAGATCGACGCGCGCATGACCAGCCTGGTCGAAAGCGTCGCCGAGGACGCCGAGAAGCGTTCGGCCGAGCTGACCAGCGAGGTCCACCAGCTTGAAGACCTGATGCAGCGCATGAGCGAGCGCCTGGAAAGCCAGCTGACCCACCAGGTCGCGGCCGCCCGCCACGACGCCCGCGGCCGCGGCGCCGCCGCCCCGGTCAACGCCGTGCTGGAAGCCGTGCAGGACGCGCTAGCCGAGAACCGCGTCGACCTGTACCTGCAGCCGGTCGTCAGCCTGCCCCAGCGCCGCACCGTTTTCTACGAAAGCTTCTCGCGCCTGCGCGACGAGACCGGCCGCGTGATGATGCCGGCCGAGTACCTGGCCGTGGCCGAGCCGGAAGGCCTGATGACGGCGGTCGACAACCTGCTGCTGTTCCGCTGCGTGCAGATCGTGCGCCGCCTGGCCAAGCAGGACCGCAAGGTCGGCATCTTCTGCAACATCTCGCTGGCCAGCCTGGCCGACGAAACCTTCTTCCCGCAGTTCCTCGAGTTCCTGCAGGGCAACAAGGACCTGGCCGGCTCGCTGATCTTCGAACTGGGCCAGACCGCCTTCAACCAGCGCGGCCCGGTCGAGGCCCGCCACATGGCGCGCCTGGCCAGCCTGGGCTTCCAGTTCAGCCTCGACAAGGTCGTGGACCTGGATCTCGACTTCCAGGACCTGGCCCGCGCCGACGTCAAGTTCGTCAAGGTCGGCGCCCAGCTGATCCTCGAACAGCTGGAAGAGCAGGACGGCAAGCTGGTGCTGAGCTCGCTGCCCGACCTGAACGCCGCCGACTTCGCCGCCCTGATGCGCCGCTACGGCGTCGAGGTGATCGCCGAGAAGGTCGAGGGCGAGCGCCAGATCGCCGAGATCCTGGATCTCGACATCGGCTACGGCCAGGGTCACCTGTTCGGCGAGCCCCGCGCCATCCGCGACGCCGTGCTGGCCGAAACCGATCCACCGGCCGACTTCGTCCAGGCCCCGCTGCGCCGCCGCGCCGCGAACTGGTAGGCGAGCCGCTTCACGAGACGTAAAGACCGCCGCCGGGGCCCCGCACCGGCGGCGGTTTTCGTTTGCGCAGCAAGCATCGGAATGACGCCCGCCTGCGACGGCGCGACCCTGTCGGCAGATCCGAAAGGAGCCCGACATGACCACCGCCTATTCCACTGACGAGCATCGCTGGGCCGCCATCGAGCGTCGCGATCGCGCCGCCGACGGCGCCTTCTTCTGCGGCGTGCGCACCACCGGCGTCTATTGCCGCCCCAGCTGCGCGGGCCGCCCCCTGCGCCGCAACGTCGCCTTCTACGAAACGCGCGAGGCCGCCCGCGCCGCCGGCTTGCGCCCCTGCCTGCGCTGCCGCCCGGACGAGCCGATCGAGAC
Source organism: Caulobacter sp. 10L414 (assembly GCF_056395525.1). Lineage (NCBI taxonomy): Bacteria > Pseudomonadati > Pseudomonadota > Alphaproteobacteria > Caulobacterales > Caulobacteraceae > Caulobacter > Caulobacter sp. 10L414. Next base: position 44,010 of record NZ_JBFTJR010000021.1, on the reverse strand, counting down.
CCTGGCTTATGGCCTTGGCGAGACGCCGCTGGGCCTGGCCCTGGCGGCGGTCTCCGAGACGGGCCTGGCCCTGCTGATCCTCGGCGACGACCGCGCGGCGATGGCCCAGGACCTGGCCGCCCGCTTCCCCCGCGCCCGGCTGGCCGAGGACGCCGGCGCGGTCGCCCCCGCCCTGGCGGCCCTGTCGTCGGCGATCCAAGGCCGAGCCGCCGCCGGCCTGCCCCTCGACGAGCGCGGCACCGACCTGCAGCGCGCCGTCTGGAAGGCGCTGCGCGACATCCCCACGGGCGCTACCGCCTCCTACGCCCAGGTGGCCCGCGCCATCGGCCGTCCCGAGGCCGTGCGCGCGGTGGCCCAGGCCTGCGGGGCCAACCCGCTGGCCGTGCTGACGCCCTGCCATCGCGTGGTGCGCTCGGACGGCGGCCTTTCGGGCTATCGCTGGGGCGTGGCGCGCAAGCAGGCCCTGCTCGACCGCGAGCGCGCGCAAGAGGCGGCGGCGTGAACCTGGACTGGACGCGTATCGCCGCCGAGCTCGACGCCCGGGGCTGGGCCCTGACCGGCCCGGTCCTGACGCCGGAGACCTGCGCCAGGGTGACAGACCTCTACGCGCAGGAAACCCCGTTCCGCAGCCGGGTGGTGATGGCCCGCCACGGTTTCGGCCGCGGCGAGTACAAGTACTTCGCCTATCCCCTGCCCGAGGTCGTGCAGAAGCTGCGGGCCGGGCTCTATCCGCCGCTGGCCCAGATCGCCAACGGCTGGATGGCGCGGCTGGGCGAGGCGCGGCGCTTTCCGGAAATGCTCGAAGGCATGCTGGAGCGCTGCCACGCGGCCGAACAGGCGCGCCCCACGCCCCTGCTACTGACCTACGGCCCGGGCGACTACAACTGCCTGCACCAGGACCTCTACGGCGAGCATGTCTTTCCGCTGCAGGCCGCGTTCCTGCTGGACCAGCCCGGACGCGACTTCGAAGGCGGCGAGTTCGTCATCGTCGAGCAGCGCCCGCGCCAGCAGTCGGCCGCCCAGGTCGTGCCGCTGGCCCAGGGCGAGGGGGTAATCTTCGCCGTGCGCGAACGGCCGGCGGAGGGATCGCGCGGCGTCCATCGCCGCATCCTGCGCCACGGCGTCAGCGAGGTGCGCGGCGGAACCCGCCGGACGCTGGGCGTCATCTTCCACGACGCGACCTGACGCCGATACGAAAACGGCCCCGGAGTCTCCTCCGGGGCCGTCCTGCTGGATCAGGTCTGTTCGACGCTTACCAGGCGAAGCCGAAGCTGCCGCCGCTCATCACGTCGCGGCCGGTGGCCGAGAAGCCGACGTTGAAGCTGGCCGCGCGGCTGCTGTGGGTGTAGCCCGCCGCGATCGCGGCCTGGCCGCGATAGCCGCCGACGGCCAGCGACAGGCGGTTGGTCAGGCCGGCGTTCGCGCCGGCGCTGTTGCCCGCCATCATCGCCATCGCCGAGCTCATCGCGCCCACGCCGTCGAGGCGCGCCGAGACGTTCTTCAGGCGGTTGTCGAACTGGCTGGTAAAGCTGTCCACGCGCCAGTCGGTGTAGGCGTTGGCCGAGGCCAGCGTCTGGGCCGACTTGGTGTCGGTATAGCTGTTGGCCGCCGTCAGGGTCTGGGCCGAACGCGTGTCGGTATAGGCGTTGGCGGTCGTCACGGCCTGGACGCCGACGGTGTCGGCGTAGGTGTTGGCCGAGGCCAGGGTCTGGGCCGACTTGGTGTCGGTATAGCTGTTGGCGGTCGCCACGGCCTGCACGCCGACGGTGTCGGCATAGGTGTTGGCCGAGGCCAGCGTTTGGGACGCCACGGTGTCGGTGTAGCTGTTGGCCGAGGTCAGGGCGCCCGCGGCGGCCGTGTCGGCATAGGCGTTGGCCGAGTTCAGGGTCTGCGACGCCACGGTGTCGGTATAGCTGTTGGCCGAAGTCAGGGCGCCGGCGGCGGCCGTGTCGGCATAGGCGTTGGCCGTGCTCACCACGCCGGCGACGGCGGTGTCGGTATAGGCGTTGGCCGTGCTGACGACCGACGAAACGGCGGTGTCCGTATAGGCCTTGGCGTTGATCAGGGTGATGGCGTCGCCGTCGTTCATCTGGCCGACATTGGCCGCGTCCGTCGGGTTGGCGCCGGCGGTCACGTTGGTGATGCGGCGGCTCGAACCGGCCGAACCGACCGAGACCGTGTTGGCTTCGTTGGCGACCGAGCCGTAGCCGATGGCCACGCTGTTGTTCTGGGTGGCCGAGGCGTTGGCGCCGATGACGGTGGCGTTGTTGCCCGAAGCCGTGGTGTGCGTGCCGACGGCCACCGTGTTGGCGTTGGTGGCGTTTGCGCCTTCGCCCAGCGCGGTGGAATGGGTGGTGCTCGCCTGGGCGCCCACGCCGACGGCGGTGGCGGTGGCGTCAACGGCGGTCGCGCCGGAGCCGAGCGTCGTTTGAGCAAAGGCGCCTTGAGCGGCGAAGAAAGAAACCACAACAGCCGAGCAGAACAGAGCCGACTTCTTCGAGATGCTACGCACTATACAAACTCACTTACACAATCAGGCTCGGAATTCTTCCGCCGCCCCCTGCCACAATGAAGTAGTGCGTATGTATTATCGTACGGTTAAGCTCAAAATTACTAAGAAATATGAATGAACATAACGACGTTACAAGCAACCGCACGTAACATCGATATTGACGACTGACCGATAGACCGCGCCCCCGTTGATGGGTCGGGCCAGCATCACCATATGACCAGCGCGGACGGGCATCGGCGAGCGCCCCCGCCTCCATTGACGCCCTCGCTTTCGACCGGTACCCGCCCAACCCATGATCGACTTTCCCGCCGGCCTCTCCGCCCTGACCGACCGTTATGACGTGGTGCTCTGCGACGTCTGGGGCGTCATCCACAACGGCGTGCGCAATTTCCCCGAAGCCTGCGAGGCGCTGGAGCGCTTCAACAAGGACCACGGGCCGGTGGTGCTGATCTCCAACGCCCCGCGCCCGTCCAAGGACGTGCTGTCCCAGCTGGACGGCCTGAAGGTTCAGCGCGAGGCCTGGAGCGCCTTCGTCACCAGCGGCGACGCCACCCGCTCGCTGCTGACGCCGCAGGCGGGCAAGAAGGTCTGGAAGATCGGCCCCGACCGCGACGCGCCGCTGTGGGCCGGTCTCGACCTGTCGCTCGCCGGCTGCGACGACGCCGACTTCATCCTGTGCTCGGGCCTCTACGACGACGAGACCGAAGTCCCCGAGGATTATCGCGCGCGCCTGCAGGTCGCCGCCGATCGCGGCCTGCTGTTCATCTGCGCCAACCCCGACCGGGTGGTGCAGCGCGGCGACAAGCTGATCTTCTGCGCCGGCGCCCTGGCCGACCTCTATGAAGAGCTCGGCGGCAAGGTGGTGATGGCCGGAAAGCCCTATGCGGCGATCTACGACCTGGCCCTGGCCGAAGCCGAGCGCCTGAAGGGCGGCCCGGTGGACCGCTCGCGCGTGCTGTGCATCGGCGACGGGATCATCACCGACGTCCTGGGCGCCGAGAACCAGAAGCTGGCCTGCCTGTTCGTCGCCAAGGGCATCCACGGCGACAAGGCCCTGGGCCCCGACGGCCTGCTGGCCCCCGAGGCGGTGGCCAAGCTGCTGGCCGCCGAAAGCGTCGGCGCGACCCACGCCATCGCCGATCTGGTCTGGTGAAGCCAATCTGGTCTGGTGAAGACCGCCCGGCGCGCTAAAAAGCCCCAACAACAATCATAAGAACGCAGGATCGGGGATCATGCAGGGTCTCTTTCTCGAGGACTTGAGCGTCGGCCAGACCGCCGAGTTCAGCCGCACCGTGGGCGAAGCCGACATCCAGGCCTTCGCCGAGGTCACGGGCGACACCAACCCCGTGCACCTCGACGCCGACTACGCCGCCACGACCAGCTTCGGCGAACGCATCGCCCACGGCATGCTGTCGGCCGGCTACATCTCGGCGGCGCTGGGCACCACCCTGCCCGGCCCGGGCGCGGTCTATCTCTCGCAGTCGCTGAACTTCAAGCGGCCGGTGCGCATCGGCGACACCGTGGTGGTCAAGGTGACCGTCACCGCCATCGACGAGGCCAAGGGCCGCGTCACGCTGTCGACCACCTGCATCGTCGGCCGCAAGGCCGTGGTCGACGGCGAGGCCGTGGTCCTGGTTCCCAGGAAAGGCGCCTGAGCATGGATCAGCGCGTGCGCCTGAAGATCGTCCACGGCTGGAAGGACGTGCCGCCCGAGGAAAAGGGCGCCGCCGTCGCCCTGGGCAATTTCGACGGCGTGCATCGCGGCCACCAGCAGGTGATCGCCGAGGCCGCCAAGGCCGCACGCGAACTGAAGGTCCCGCTGGGCGTGGTCACCTTCGACCCGCACCCCCGTCGCCTGTTCCGCCCCACCGAGCCGGCCTTCCGGCTGATGACCATCGAGCAGCAGGCCCGCCTGCTGAGCGGCCTGGGCGTGGATTTTCTCTATCTGCTGCCGTTCGACTTCGAGATGGCCACGCTGGACGACCGCGCCTTCGCCGAGCGGGTGCTGCACCAAGGCCTGGGGATCAGGCACGTGGCCGTCGGCTTCGACATCTCGTTCGGCAAGGGCCGCACCGGCAGCCCGCAGGCGATGAAGGTCTATGGCCAGGAACTGGGCTTCTCGGTCTCGGTGGCCGAACCTGTCGCCAACCGCGACGGCGAGAAGTTCTCGTCCACCGGCGTGCGCGAGGCCCTGCGGGCCGGCCACCCTGAGGAAGCCGCCCGCATCCTGGGCCGCCCCTTCGCCATCGAGGGCGTAGTGCGCCGCGGCCAGCAGTTGGGCCGGCAGCTGGGCTTTCCCACCGCCAATGTCGAGATCGTCGACTACGTGGTGCCCAAGCTCGGCGTCTACGCCACCCGCACCCGCCTGCCCGACGGCCGGGTGATCCCGGGCGTCGCCAACCTCGGCAACAACCCGACGACGGGCGAGGTCGAGACCCGGCTGGAGACCTGGCTGTTCGACTTCGACGAGGACCTCTACGGCCAGGTCATCGAGACCCAGCTGATCGCCTTCCTGCGCCCCGAACTGAAGTTCGACAGCATCGAGCTGATGATCGACCAGATCCGCTGCGACGAGACCCAGGCCCGAGCGATCGTGGCTCCGTCGTTTTAGCCCCTCTCCCGGAGGGGAGAGGGAGGGGCCCGCGCGTAGCGTGGGAGGGTGAGGGGTGACGGTGTTTGACGTCGTGCCGGCACGCCGTCCTCAGTCCCTAACCCCTCATCCGACCTGCTTCGCAGGCCACCTTCTCCCTCCAGGGAGAAGGATTATCTGATCCCCGGCACGTGCAGGGCCGCCTCGCGCTCGGCCTTCTGGGCGTAGGCCAGGTCGCCGTACTTGGAATATTCCATCCGCGCGATGGTGCGGCAGTGCACCTCGTCGGGGCCGTCGGCCAGGCGCAGGGTGCGGATGCCGGCATAGAGCTTGGCCAGGCCAAAGTCGGTGGTCACGCCGCCGCCGCCGTGGGCCTGGATGGCGTCGTCGATGACCTTCAGAGCGATGCGCGGCGCGGCGACCTTGATCATCGCGATCTCGAGACGCGCGGCCTTGTTGCCGGCCTTGTCCATCATGTCCGCGGCCTTCAGGCACAAGAGGCGGCACATCTCGATGTCGATGCGGGCCTCGGCGATGCGCTGCTCCCACACCGAGTGCTCGGAGATGTACTTGCCGAAGGCCTTACGGGTCATCAGGCGCTTGACCATCTTCTCCAGCGCCACTTCCGCAGCCCCGATGGTGCGCATGCAGTGGTGGATGCGGCCCGGGCCAAGGCGGCCCTGGGCGATCTCGAAGCCGCGCCCCTCGCCCAGGATCAAGCCGTCCTCGACCGGCACGCGGACGTCTTTCAGGATCACCTCGGCGTGGCCGTGCGGGGCGTCGTCGAAGCCGAACACCGGCAGCATCCGCACCACCTCGATGCCGGGCGCGTCCATCGGCACCAGGATCTGGCTCTGCTGCTGGTGGGTGGAGGCGCTCGGATCGGTCTTGCCCATGACGATGGCGACCTTGCAGCGCGGGTCGCCCACGCCAGAGCTCCACCACTTGCGGCCGTTGATGACGTAGTCGTCGCCGTCACGCTCGATGCGGGTCTCGATGTTGGTGGCGTCGGAGCTGGCCACCGCCGGCTCGGTCATCAGGAAGGCCGAGCGGATCTGGCCGTTCATCAGCGGACGCAGCCAGCGCTCCTTCTGCGCCAGCGTGCCGTAGCGCATCAGCACTTCCATGTTGCCGGTGTCGGGCGCCGAGCAGTTGAAGACCTCCGACGCGAAGCCGATCTTGCCCAGCTGTTCGGCGATCAGGCTGTATTCGAGGTTGGTCAGCTGCACGCCCTCGAACTGGAACGTGTCGTCGACATGGGTCTGGCCGCTGTGCGGCGGCATGAAGAAGTTCCACAGCCCCTCGGCCTTGGCCTTCTGCTTCAGCTCCTCCAGCACCTGGACGACTTTCCAGCGCTGGTCGGCGGGGACGTCCATCTCGGCTTCGTAGACGGGGACCGCCGGACGCACGTGTGCGTCGATGAAGCCGTTCACCCGGTCGAGGAATTCCCGCTGGCGGGGAGAGATGTCGAAGTCCATGGCGTTCCCGATCCCTGGTTCAAACACTTGTTTGAAGCATGTGTAGCACCGAGTTGACGGGCGCGGCAAGCGGGCGTTGCGGACGGTTTGAACGTTCGCGTCGTCTTGAACGCGGCTGGCCGCCAGACGGCTTGTCACGCGGCCGCTCCTGGCGGAAAACACCGGTCATGAACCTGACCATCAAGCCCCTCGAAGGCCGCTACGTCCGGCTGGAACCGATCACCCGGGACCTGCGCGAAGAGTTGCGCGGCGCCATCGACTGCGATCCCGCCAGCTGGGAGATCATGTCGGTCAACGGCTGCGGCGAGGGTTTCGAGGACTGGTGGGGCGCCCTGCTGGGCGAAAGCGACCGCGGCGAACGCGTCGGCTTCGCCATCCGCCGCAAGTCGGACGGCAAGATCGTCGGCACCTCGAGCTATCTGAACATCCGCCGCCTGCACAAGGGCCTGGAGATCGGCTCGACCTTCCTGCACCCCGACGCCCGGTCGGGTCCGGTGAACCCCGAATCCAAGCGCCTGCTGCTGGGCCACGCCTTCGACGCCGGCGTCATCCGGGTCGAGTTCATGATCGACGTGCGCAACGCCCGCAGCCAGGCCGCGGTCGAGAAGCTGGGCGCCAGCAAGGAAGGCGTGCTGCGCAGCCACAAGATCACCTGGACCGGCCACGTGCGCGACACGGCCGTGTTCTCGATCACCGATTTCGACTGGCCCGGCGTCAAGCAGCGCCTGGAGTTCCGCCTCAGCGAAGACTTCGTCTAAAGCTCGCGGTCACCGGGAAAACCGGAGTGTCGCGAGCGCCATAGGCGAAAGCGATTGCGACACCCTGCCGCACCTATACCTGGGCAATACATAAAAAACCGCCGTTATCCTTCTCTCGTAAGGATTTCGCCAAGCATTGGCGGTCAAATTCCCGTCCATGACGGCCATAGCCTGCCTGCGTATCCTGCTCACCGCCGCGGAGACGGCGGGCGCCAGCGTTCCCCCCGCCCATGTCGAGGCGGCCGCCGACGTTTATCTCAAGCATCGCTGGAAGCATCCGCGCCGCTACGGCGTCGTCGCGCCCCTGGCCTTCGTGCTGGCGGACACCAAGGCCGAGCGCCTCGATCCCGAGGAGATGCAGGCCCTGGCCGTCGAGCTGGAGACCTCGCTGTTCCCCGGCCGCAAGAGCGGCCAGGTGTGCCTGATGACCTTCGAGGGCGACGAGAACGCAGTGCTGCAGTTCGCTAGCCTGTCGCAGGCGGAACTGGCCGGCCTGATGGCCGGTCGCGGCTATTCGGGCGCCCCGGGCCACGTGCAGGTGATCACCGCCGAGGAGATTCGCGCTGTCCCCAGCGCCCCGCCGGAGACCCCGCCCGCGCCGCAGGCCAAGCCGGCCGCGACCACCGCGCCGATCGAGCCGCCCAAGGCCAAACCCGCTCCCGCCAAGCCCGCCGCCGCCCCGGTCCGCCCGGTCGTCGCCGCGCCGCAGCCCAAGCCGGCCGCGCCCCTGACCACCGGCTGGCGCGCGATCTATCACCTGCCCTCCGAAAGCGTCGTCGGCGCGGTGCTGGGCCACAAGGCCGACCTGACCGCCCCGCGCCCGGAAGAAGACGGCGAGCTGCTGGCCCGCGACCTCACCGGCCTCAACGACGCCCAGTTCGGCTTCCCGACGGTCAAGACCGGCGAGGGTGCGCTGTTCCTGCCGCTCAGCTTCTGGAACCTGACGACCCCGGCCTCGCAGGAGGCCTACAAGCGCCGCCTGTCGCGCTATCCGCTCGACCTGCAGCCGCGCCTGGGCGCCACCGTCTACGACACCCCGCGCGAGCCCTCGATGGGCCTGCTGCAGCAGATCCGCGCCTTCCTTCAGGGCTCGTTCGCCTATATCGACCTCTGCATCTCCGACCCGAACTTCCCGGTGAACACCCTGCCGGGCGACATCGCCTCCAGCATCACCCTGGAACTGCGCGACGAGCCCGACGCCGAGCGGATCAAGGCCATCGCGCTCTTCGCCTCGCGCCAGTCGGTCTATCGCGCCAAGGGCGTGCACCAGGGCGTCCTGGGCGTGCGCAACGCCAAGGAACTGGACGCCTGCCGCGCCGCGGGCCTGGGCTATGTCACCGGCCTGGCCGTCAGCGCCCTGCTCGACAAGCCGCCGGCCCTGGGCGCCAACCCGGCCGACGCCCTGCCGCTGCAGGCGGCGTAGGGTTCATTTGGCGCGTTGCGGACGCCGAAACCGCTGACGCTTTCGGCCGCCACGCTTTGGAAAACCAGCGTTCGCGACGCTGGGTCGCAGCCGACCTATAACGCGTGATAACCACCTCCACGCAACCTAGGCGGCATGACCGCCATCGCCTGCCTGAAGGTCTTCGTCGGCGAAGATCCCGCCGAGACCGAGCGTAACGCCCCCCTGATCGCCAAGATCGCCGGCGACTATCTGAAGGGCGCGTGGCTGGCCCCGCGCCGCCATGGCCTGGTCGCGCCGTTCTCGTTCGTGCTGGCCGATCCGCGCGCCACGCGCCTGGACGCCCGCGAACTGCAGGCCCTGGCCCGGGCGCTGCAGCACAAGCTGTTCGGCGACGACGACGACGGCGAGATCGTCATGCTGATGTTCGAAGGCGACCAACACGAGGTCATGCGCTTCGCCGGCCTGCCGCCCCGCCAGCTGTCGCTGTTGCTGGCCGGCGAGGAGGACGCCTCGCTGGCCGGGCGCGTCTGCCGCATCACGCCGCGCGACGTGCGCTCGGTGATGCCCTTCGGCGGGCCGATCGCCGGCGTGCCGACCATGGAGGCCCTGGCGCGCCTGTGCCCGCGCCCGCCGCCGGCCCGCGTGGCCTGGCGCGGCGTCTACCACGCCGGCCGCGAACTGTTCGTCGGCAATGTCGGCGTCTGGCGCGAGGCGGGCCTGGCCGGCCGTCCCTACGAGATCTATGTCGACGGCCAGCGCCAGCAGCACGACCTGGCGATCCTGAAGTCGGCGATCGCCGCCATCGGCCCCAACAGCGGCGTCACCTACCTGCCGATCGGCTTTTCCTCCGCGCTCAAGCCCTCGCTGCGCGCCGAGCTGGAGGCCTGCCTGCGCACCCTGCCTCGCGACCTGCGCGGCCGGCTGGCGGCGGGCGTCTACGGCGTGCCCCGCGCACCGTCCTTCGTGGCGCTGGGCCAGATGAAGGCGTTCCTGGAGCCCTATTTCAGCCGCGTGGACCTGCGGATCAGCGATCCGGCCTTCAAGGTCGACGATCTGGCCCCGGGCCTGGCCGCCAGCGTCACCTTCACCCCCGAGGGCGAGGTCGAGGCCAGCCGCATCGCCGCCATCGGCCGCTTCCTGAAGGACGGCCCCGCCTATCGTCGCCGCCAGGTCTGGCAGGGCGTCAGCGACCTGCGCAGCCCGCGCGAACTGCTCGCCGCCCTCGACCAGGGCGCTCCGTTCGTCAGCGGCCCGATGGTCACCGACCTGCTGGAGGCGCCAGTGAACGTCACGCCCTACGCCAAGGGCCAGCTGCCGCTCTACGGCTGGACGGCGGAGGCCGCGGCCTGACCCACAGATCCTCCCCCTGAAGGGGGAGGTGGCGGCGAAGCCGACGGAGGGGGACGTGACGCCTTCAAAGCGGCATCGGTCCACTCGGAAGGGACTTCCCCCTCCGGCCCTTCGGGCCACCTCCCCCTTCGGGGGGAGGATCGGTCAGCGCCGCCCGAACAGCTTCTCGATGTCCGACAGCTTCAGCTCCACATAGGTCGGGCGGCCGTGGTTGCACTGGCCCGAGTGGGGCGTGGCCTCCATCTCGCGCAGCAGGGCGTTCATCTCGGCGGCGGCCAGGCGACGGCCGGCGCGGACGCTGCCGTGGCAGGCCATGGTCGAGCAGACCTCCTCCAGCCGCTCCTTCAGGGCCAGGGCCTGGCCGTTCTCGGCCAGGTCGTCGGCGATGTCGCGCACCAGGCCCGCGGCGTCGGCCTTGCCCAGCAGGGCCGGCGTCTCGCGCACCAGCACCGCGCCGGGGCCGAAGCTTTCCAAGACGAGGCCCAGGGTCGCCAGTTCGTCGGCGCGCGCCACCACCCGCTCGGCCTCGGCCGGGTCGAGCTCGACCACCTCGGGCAGCAGCAGGGTCTGGCGCGCCACGCCGCCGGCTTCCATCTCGTGCTTCATGCGCTCGTAGACCAGGCGCTCGTGGGCGGCGTGCTGGTCGACGATGACCACCCCGTCGCGGGTCTGCGAGACGATGTAGGTCTCGTGCACCTGGGCCCTCGCCGCCCCCAGCGGGAAGTCGATCGGGTCGAACGGCTGGGCCGGCGCATGGTCCTGACCCGGATAGGCCACGGCGGGCGGGGCGTCATAGCCGCCATAGGCCGCCTCGCGCACGGCCTCGGCGACGCCGCCGCCAAAGCCCCCGCCCAGCGTCTGGTAGGCCTCCTCCGGGCGCGCCTCGTGACGTGCCGAGACCTCCGACAGGCCCGGCAGGTCCATCGGACGCTGGGTCGGCGGCGTCCAGCCGCCCTCGCGCCAGGCCGAGAAGCCGGCGGGCGACGGGCCCGGCTGATATCCCGGAAAGACGCTCTGCGGGCGGATGCTGTCCAGCGCCTGGGCGGCCGTGGTGGTCGAGGCGCGGTGGCCGGCCCCGGCCAGGGCGTGGCGCAGGGCGCCGACGATCAGGCCGCGCACCAGCGACGGATCGCGGAAGCGCACCTCGGCCTTCGCGGGGTGCACGTTGATGTCGACCTCGGTCGGGTCGAGCGTGACGTAGAGCGCCGCGCTGGGATGGCGGTCCCTGGCGAGAAAGTCGGCATAGGCCGCGCGCAGCGCGCCCTGCAGCAGGCGGTCGCGCACCGGCCGGTCGTTGACGAACAGGTACTGGTGGGCGGCGTTGCCGCGGTTGTAGGTCGGAAGCCCCGCGAACCCCGACAGCCGCACGCCGTCGCGAATCTGGTCGATCTCCAGCGCGTTGTCCTGGAAGTCGCGGCCCAGCACGGCGGCCAGGCGGGCCAGACGGCCTTGCGGGCCGGGATGCTCGGGCGGCAGGCGCAGGATGCGGCGGCCGTCGATGTCGAGGGAGAAGCCCACAGACTCGTGGGCCATGGCCTGGCGCTTCAGTTCCTCGGTGATCGCCTGGGCCTCGGCGCGCTCGGACTTCATGAACTTCAGGCGCGCGGGCGTGGCGTAGAACAGGTCGCGCACCTCGATGCGGGTGCCGTGGTCGCCGGCGAAGGCGGCGGGCGCCACGTCGTCGACGCGGCCGCCCTCGACCAGGATCGACCAGGCCTCGCGCTGGCCCTTGGCGCGCGAACTGATCGACAGCCGCGCCACCGAGCCGATCGACGGCAGGGCCTCGCCGCGGAAGCCCATGGTGTGGATGCGCAGCAGGTCCCACAGCCCCTCGTCGTCGGGGGCCAGCTTGGAGGTGGCGTGGCGCTCGATGGCCACCGGCAGTTCCTCGGCGCTCATGCCGCAACCGTCGTCGGCGACCATGATCCGCGTCAGGCCGCCGCCGTGGGCCTCGACCTCGATCCGAGTGGCGCCGGCGTCGATGGCGTTGTCGACCAGTTCCTTGATGGCGCTCGCGGGCCGCTCGACCACCTCGCCGGCGGCGATGCGGTTGACGGTCTCGGGCGGCAGGCGGCGGATCGGCATCGAAATCGGACTTTCAGCGCAGCCGGGCAGCACAGGCGAGCCCTGCATTGCGGCGACTTAATTTGACCGCCCCGGTTGAGAACGGTTCAGCTTGCGGCGACCCGTCATCCTAGAACGATTCCAGACCCGCCGAGGACGAGAGATAGTGATCCGTCGCGTAGCCGCAGCCCCCGCCCTGGCCCTCGGGGCCTTCCTTCTGGCGGCCGCCGCCGGTCCCGCCATGGCCCAGCAGGCGGTCGACGCCTCCGGCCCGATCGACCTCCAGCKGGTGGATCCCAACGAGAACCTCGTCGAGGAGCTGGTGGTCAACGCCCGCCTGCCCGGCCCGGCCTGGTGGAAGGTCAGCGACGGCGACACCACCGTCTACGTGCTGGGCGTGCCGGCCATGGTCCCCAGCGACACCAGGGCCGAGGAATCGGTGCTGCGCCGCCGCCTGGACGGGGCCAACGTGCTGATCATGGGCCAGGAGGCCGACGTCAGCGTCGTTCGCCTGATCGCCCTGGCGATGGGCGGCCGCAAGCTGTTCGTTTCCGAGCAGCCGATGCGCCAGACCCTGCCGCCGGACCTGCGCCAGCGCCTGGAAGCGCGGCTGAAGATGATGAAGCAGAAGCCGGAATCGGTGGACGACATCAAGCCCGCCTTCACCGGCTTCATGGTCGCCAACAGCCAGGACGGCAGCGTCTCGATCAGCGTGGGCGGCGTCACCGACCGCATCCGCGACATCGCCAAGAGCCGCGATCTAGCCAAGCGCCCTCGCATCCAGAACCTGCCCGGCTACAGCCTGGCCGACGCCATCAAGGCGCTGGCGACCGCGCCCCAGCCGCTGCAGCTTCTCTGTCTCGACGCCGGCCTGAACCAGGCCGAAAGCGGCCAGGGCGGGATCAAGGACACCGCCCGGCGCTGGGCCGACGGCCAGGTGCGCGACGTGGTCGCCGCCGATCGCGGCTTCCAGCGCTGCCTGGACTCGACGCCCTCGATCGCCCGCGAGCTTCGCGAGGGCCGCGACGATGCGGTCAAGGCGATCGAGGTCGCCCTGAAAAAGCCCGGAAAGGCGGTTGCCGTCATCGAACTACGTTCTCTGCTGGCGCGGGACGGCGTCCTGGACCAGCTGCGGGCCAAGGGGTTCAAAGTCACGACGCCTGACGAATGACCGGGCGGCGTCGGCCAGGGGGAAATCACATCGTGCGCACACGCTTCGCGGCGATCGCCGCCCTGGCGGTCCTGGCGGCCGCCCCGCTGGCCCGCGCCCAGGGCGCCGAGCAACCGATCGACGATCCCGAGGCCAACGTCGTCGAGGAACTGGTGGTCAACGCCAGGCTGCCTGGCCCCGCCTGGTGGAAGGTCAGCGACGGCGACACCACGGTCTACATCCTGGGCGTCCCCGGCGCGGTTCCAAAGGGCATGACCTGGGACACCTCGGTGCTGGAGCGGCGGCTGGACGGGGCCTTCGCCGTCATCACCCCGCCCGTCGCCCGGGCGGGCCTGACCGACCTGCCGGCCCTGCTGTCGATGCGCAGCAAGCTCAAGGCCGAGCGTCCGCTGGAGCAGGTCGCGCCGGACCTCGCCCCGCGCATGGCCAGGGCCTGGACCGCGACGGGCCAGAAGGGCGACGGCTGGAAGGACTGGAAGCCGCTGGGCGCGGGCCTGCTGCTGGCGGGCAACGCGCAGAAGGCGAGCGGCCTGACCGGCCAGGAGCCCGACAAGACGATCCAGAAACTGGCCCGCAAGCACAGGGTCAAGTCACGGCCGGCCGCCGTCTACAAGGCCATGCCGATGATCAAGACCCTGGTGAAGCAGCACTCCGAAGAGGCGGGCCTGATCTGCCTGGAAGGCGTGCTCGACGAGGTCGAAGCCGGGCCCGAGCCGGTGCGCAAGGCCGCGCGCGCCTGGGCCCACGGCGACGTGCGCGCCGCCGTCCACGCCCCGCGCGAGGGCCAGCGCTGCGTCATGGCCCTGCCCGGCATGGCCGAGGAGTTCCGCAGGATGTCGGCCGCCCAGGTCGAGGCGGTGTCCCAGGCCATGAAGACCCCCGGCAAGGCGGTGGCGGTGTTCTCGCTGCGCGGCCTGGTGGTCGAGGACGGCGTGCTGGACAAGCTGCGGGCGCGCGGCTTCAAGGTCACCACGCCCGACAGCGCCAACTAGCCGCCCCTGCGCCTGAGGCGGGGCGTGATCGTCGCCGACATCAGCCGCCCCTCGCGGATCAGGGTGAAGGGCGTGGGCACGTCGATGCAGGCGTGGTCCAGCGCGCGCAGCAGATCATCCAGGCCCGTCAGCGGCCGCTCGCCGGCCTTGACCAGCAGGTCGCCGGCCCGCACGCCGGCCTTGGCGGCGGGACCGCCCGGGTCGGCCTGGGCGACGAACACCGCATAGCCCTGGGTCACCCCGGTCGAGCGCGCCAGCAGCGGCGGCAGCGGGGCCTGCTGGGCGACGACGCCGATCGAGGCGCGCCGCACCTGGCCATGGGCCAAGAGCTCGCCGATCACGAAGCGCGCGGTGTTGGCGGCCACGGCGAAGCACAGGCCCGGATAGCCGGCGATGACGGCGGTGGCCACGCCCACCACCTCGCCGTTCGAGGCCACCAGGGGCCCGCCGCTGTTGCCGGGATTGAGCGCGGCGTCGGTCTGGATCAGGTCTTCGATCAGCCGGCCGCGCTCGCCGCGCAGGCTGCGGCCGAGGGCCGAGACGACGCCGGTGGTCACCGTCGCCTCGAAGCCCAGCGGCGCGCCGATGGCGATGACCAGCTGGCCGCGGCGCAGGGCCTTGGAATTCCCCAGCCGCACGAGCGGCAGGTCGACGGCCTGGTCGATCTTCAGCAGGGCCAGATCGGTGTCGGGATCATCGCCGACGCAGCGCGCCGTCAGGCTGCGGCCCTCGGCGGTGATCACGACGAAACGGCGCGCGCCCTGCACCACGTGGCTGTTGGTCAGGACGATCCCGCCCTCGGCCACCACGAAGCCCGAGCCCACGCCCTGCACATTGGCGTCGTCCAGCATCGGGTGGATACGCAGGACGCTGGGCCCGACCGTCTCGACGGCGCGGACCACGGCGTTGGAGTAGGCGTCCAGCAGGTCGCCCTCGTCGACGCGGGGCGGCGCGGGCGGCGGCGTCCCGGCGTCGAACACGAACTGGGCCTCGGCCGGCCAGGCCAGGATCTCGCGCGCCCGCATCGGACGCGGGCGCCTGGCCCTCGCGAACAGTTCGTACTTGCGCGCCTTCATCCCCCGCCCCCGACGGCAACCGGCGGCGACCGCCGGGGGAGAAGGTTAACGACGGCGGCGCGCGCCGATCAAGCCCGGCTCAACGCGGCGCCTGAGCGATCGCAGACGGCGCCACGCTGGCGACCGGGATCACGAAGCCCGCCGGCCGGGGCGGCGGCGAAGGCGGCGCGACCGCCGGCGACGACAGGCTGGCGCCGGCCGCGTCGTTGACGCACTGGGCGGTGTCGATCATCGCGTGCTGGCCCAGGCAGAAGACGTCCTCGTAGTGCGGACCGGCGACGGCCAGGCACTGATAGAGGTTCAGCTTGGCGATCTTCATGCAGAAGTTCGCCTTCTTCTCGCTCAGCACCGGGGCCAGGCGGGCCACGTCGGCGTCGCCCGCCGCGTCCAGCACGGCCAGGGCCGCCAGGGCCGCCGACCGCACCGTCACCGGCGTGAACACCCGGCCGCCCTCGGCGAAGCCGCCGCCCGCGCCGGTGGCCGCCTGGATCAGGCGTCCGGCGTCGTCCTGGCCCGGCGCGAAGACCGTCGTCGACAGTTGCTTGACCCGCGCCAGGCGCCCGGCGTTGTCGGCCACCGCGCCCTTCGACCAGGTCTCGCGCTGGATGTCGTAGGCCGACTGCTTGACCGCCTTGCCGGCCACGGCCAGCGGCGCGCCGCGCCCCTGCAGGGCCAGCTGCGCCCGGGCGGCGGCAAGGCCCACGCCCTCGATCTCGACCACGCTCTCGGGCGAGGCCAGCAGGCGCTCGACCAGCGCCTCGCGCGAAGTCTGGCGGGCCGCCGCGCGCACGCCGTCGATGAAGGCCGGCTCCTGCAGCGCCGCGATGGCGCCATAGGCGATCATGCCCGTTTCCAGCTGGTCGGCCTTGTAGGCCGCGCCGGCGACCAGCGCCCTGGCCACCCCTTCGCCGTTGGTGAACACGGCCGGCGAGATCGAGCCTGCTCCCCGCGTATAGGTTTCGAAGGCGCTGGCCGCGGCCACGACCTCCTGCGCCAGGCTGACGCCCGGCGCTTCACGCTCCTGGCGAGCGCTCGCCAGTCCGCCCACGGCCAGGGCGACGACCGCCGCTCCCGCCACCATCCAATGCTTGTTCCACGCCATGCCCGAAAGCCTCCCGACTACGGGCGTATTGGGCGGCGAACGCGGTTGCCGAGATCATAATCGCGATGGCGAATCGGCCATTAACTTTCGTGTATTCGACCAATTTTCATGCGCATAATGTCGCACCTTGAACGGCCAAGTTCGCTTAAGTCTGAGACACGACAAATCCAATCGACATTATGTCGACAGCTCAACTCTCTAGAACACACACAATCCGCATCCAGATCGCGAACTCTACAATAATGACCACCTCCGCAAGAAACGGGCGGACGGCGAATGCGGTTCGCCGCATAGTGTCGACATGCCGACTCCCGCCCCCGTTCGCCTGCTCCTGGACCACGCGCCCAGCCCGATCGGCCAGGTGCTGCTGGTCTGCGATGAGGAGGGGCGGCTGCGGGCGGTCGACTTCCACGACTTCGAGCCGCGGATGCTGCGCCTGCTGCGACTGCACTACGGCGAGGCCGCGCTCCAGCCGGGCGCGGCGCCGGCCACCACCCGCTCGGCCCTGGCGGCCTATTTCGACGGAGACCTGGCGGCGCTGGCCGCCATCCCCTGGGCGACCAGCGGCACCGCCTTTCAGCAGGCGGTGTGGCGCGCCCTCTGCGATGTCGCGCCCGGAACCACCCTGACCTATTCGGGACTGGCCGCGCGCATCGGCAAGCCGGCGGCGGTGCGCGCCGTCGGGGCCGCCAACGGCGCCAATCCGCTCAGCATCGTCGTGCCCTGCCACCGGCTGGTCGGCGCGGACGGCGCCCTCACCGGCTACGGCGGAGGCGTCGAGCGCAAGGCCTGGCTGCTAGCTCACGAGGGGGCGCGAGCGCGCGACTGAGCCGCCGCCCGCGATCTCGCCGCGCGCCAGCGCCTTCATCAGCGCCTCGCCGTCGGGCGCCGCCCACAGAGTGCCGACCTTGGCGACGTCGGCGGCCGTGACCTTGCCGCCCTCGCCCGTGCCCGACACCATGCCGTTCATCGGCGCGCCGAACTGACGAGCCAGCACCCGCCCATCGGCGGCGACCAGCAGGTTGCACGGCAGCCCCGGGCGAGCCGGGCCGTTCGGCGTCTCGCGCATGCTCAGCGCCTGGAACAGGCCCTTGGAGTCGGCCCCGCGGTCGATCACCGGCGCGAAGACGCCCGCCTTGTGCTTCTTAAGCAGGAAGCCCGCCTCGGCGGCCGTGATCGGCTCGCGCGGCGCGGTCAGGATCGGCAGGATGCGAAAGCGCGGACCGCCGAACTTCTCCTGCAGCATCGCAAGATCGCCCAGCTCGTGCAGGCACGGCGCGCACCACGGCGCCCACAGCGACACCAGGGTCAGGCCCGGCTGCAGCTTCAGCGGCGCGACGCCCTCGCGACGCTCGACCTTCAGCGCCGGAACGGCGAGGCCTTGCGGCGGCTCGCGAAAGGCCCTGGCCATGCGGTTGCCGCGCAAGGCCGGCGTGTCGAACACCTTGGCCGGGTCGCCCAGCACCGGGATCCTCGTCTGCGCCCCGGCCGCGCCGGCGCCCGCCAGGGCGGCCGCACCGGCCATCGCCCCACGCCTCGTCCACGTCGTCATCCCGCCCTCCGTCGCTGAAACCCTGCGGGACAATCTTGGGTCGAACGGCGGCGCTTTTGCGGCGAAGCTTCAGACCAGCATGCTGCCGCCGATGCGATGCAGCGGCAGGCTGCCCTCGTTGAAGAACGGCAGGGCCAGCGTGACCCCCATCAGCAGGTCGAGGAACACGCTGCCGTAGTTGAAGCGGCCGCCGGCCTTCTGCAGCAGCATCGAGACCAGCCGCCCGAAGGCCGCGCCGAACCAGGCGATGGCCAGGACCAGCGCCATGGCCGCCCCGGCGCTGGACTGCCAGCCCAGGAACAGCGCCGCCGCCCCGTGCGAGGCGATCAGCAGGCCGCCGAAGGCCCGCCCCTCGGTGACGGCGTTGACGCCGCCGTCCTGGTCGCTCTTCAGGCCCGCCAGGCCCAGCATCGAGTCCGGCCGCGCCAGCACCAGCCCGCCCAGCACGCCGCCGATGACGCAGGCGATCACGGCCAGGATCAGCGACAGGGCGTAGCTCGACATTCAGTCCTCCGAAACGGGGGCGTGGTGGACGGCCTCGACGTTGAACCCGTCCGGGTCCAGCACGAAGGCCCCATAGTAGTGTTCGTGATAATGAGGGCGAAGTCCGGGCGGGCCGTTGTCGCGACCGCCGGCTTTCATCGCGGCCTCGTAGAACGCGTCGACATCCGCCCGGCTCCGGGCGGCGAAGCAGACGTGCAGCTTGCCGCTGGTCTTGCCGCCGCCCGAAATCCAGAACTGCGGACGCTGGGCGCCGTAGCCGACCACGTCGATCCCGCCGGTGTGCTCCTTGGGCACGGCGTAGAGGCGCGCGATCCCAAGCGGCGCCAGGGCCGCATCGTAAAAAGCCGCCGACCGCTCGAAATCGACGACGTCGAACCCCATGTGGTCGAACATCGAGAACTCTCCCTAATGACGCCCGCCGTTCACCTTGCCAATAAACCGGGGCCAATTAACCGGGGCCAATTAACCGGGATCGCAAAAACTTCGCGGCCGCCGTCCTTGACTCCCCAGGGGGCGGCGCCTAACTCGTGACCGGCGTTGGCACTCGATGGGAGCGACTGCTAACAGCGACGCTCCCTCGGCCTACGAAAGCCTTTTACAGAAACCGTTCCGACGGAGAAGACACATGAAGTTTCGTCCCCTGGGCGACCGCGTCCTCGTGAAGCGCGTCGAAGAAGAAACCAAGACCAAGGGCGGGATCATCATCCCCGACACCGCCAAGGAAAAGCCCCAGGAAGGTGAAGTCGTCGCCGTGGGCCCGGGCGCCCGCAACGACAAGGGCGACATCGTCGCTCTCGACCTGAAGGCCGGCGATCGCATCCTGTTCGGCAAGTGGTCGGGCACCGAAGTGAAGGTCGACGGTCAGGACCTCCTGATCATGAAGGAAAGCGACGTCCTGGGCGTGGTCGAAGCCTAATCGGCTTCCCCTCCGGACAGCTTTCTTCCTCCGAAATTTTCTAGATTAGAAAGGCGCCCGACATGGCCGCTAAAGACGTCTACTTCTCCTCCGACGCGCGCGACAAGATGCTGCGCGGCGTCAACGTTCTCGCCAACGCCGTGAAGGTGACCCTCGGTCCGAAGGGCCGCAACGTGGTCATCGAAAAGTCGTTCGGCGCCCCGCGCACCACCAAGGACGGCGTCTCGGTCGCCAAGGAAATCGAACTGGCTGACAAGTTCGAGAACCTCGGCGCGCAGATGATCCGCGAAGTGGCCTCGAAGACCAACGACAAGGCTGGCGACGGCACCACCACCGCCACCGTCCTGGCTCAAGCCATCGTCCAGGAAGGCCTCAAGTCGGTCGCCGCCGGCATGAACCCGATGGACCTGAAGCGCGGCATCGACAAGGCCGTCGCCATCGCCGTCGAAGACATCAAGTCGTCGTCGAAGAAGGTCACCACCAACTCTGAAATCGCTCAGGTCGGCACCATCTCGGCCAACGGCGACAAGGAAGTCGGCGAGATGATCGCCAAGGCGATGGACAAGGTCGGCAACGAAGGCGTCATCACCGTCGAAGAAGCCAAGACCGCCGAAACCGAACTCGACGTCGTCGAAGGCATGCAGTTCGACCGCGGCTACCTGTCGCCGTACTTCATCACCAACGCCGACAAGATGGAAGTTCAGCTCGAAGAGCCGCTCATCCTGCTGTTCGAAAAGAAGCTGTCGTCGCTGCAGCCGCTGCTGCCGGTGCTGGAAGCCGTCGTCCAGTCGGGCCGCCCGCTGGTCATCATCGCTGAAGACGTCGAAGGCGAGGCCCTGGCCACGCTGGTCGTCAACAAGCTGCGTGGCGGCCTGCGCGTCGCCGCCGTCAAGGCTCCGGGCTTCGGCGACCGCCGCAAGGCCATGCTGGAAGACATCGCCATCCTGACCGGCGCTCAAGTTGTCAGCGAAGACCTCGGCATCAAGCTCGAGAACGTCTCGCTCGACATGCTGGGCCGCGCCAAGAAGATCCAGATCACCAAGGACGACACCACCATCGTGGACGGCGTCGGTGAGAAGGACGCGATCGAAGCCCGTATCGCCCAGATCAAGCGCCAGATCGAAGAMRCCACKTCGGACTACGACMRKGAAAAGCTGCAAGAGCGCSTGGCCAAGCTGGCCGGCGGCGTCGCGGTCATCCGCGTCGGCGGCTCGACCGAAGTCGAAGTGAAGGAAAAGAAGGACCGCGTCGACGACGCCCTCAACGCGACCCGCGCGGCCGCCGATGAAGGCATCGTCCCGGGCGGCGGCACCGCCCTGCTGAAGGCTTCGAAGGCCCTGGCCGGCGTGGTCGGCGAGAACGACGACCAGACCGCTGGCATCGCCATCGTCCGTCGCGCCCTGCAGGCTCCGATCCGTCAGATCGCCGAAAACGCCGGCGTCGAAGGCTCGATCGTGGTCGGCAAGATCCTGGAAAACGACAGCAGCTCGTTCGGCTTCAACGCCCAGAGCGAACAGTACGTCGACCTGGTCGTCGACGGCGTCATCGACCCGGCCAAGGTCGTCCGCACCGCTCTGCAGAACGCCGCTTCGGTGGCCGGCCTGCTGATCACCACGGAAGCCGCCATCGTCGAAGCCCCCAAGAAGGGCGGCGGCGCCGCTGCTCCGGGCGGCATGCCGGGCGGCATGGGCGACATGGACTTCTAAGAGAAGTCCATAAAGTCGCCCATCCTCGAAAGAGGTCGGGATCGGCAAGCCGATCCCGAGCGGCGACATGGATTTCTAATTTAGAAGTCTGCGTCAGCTCAGCTGAACAAAGAGAAGGGCGGAGCCGCGAGGCTCCGCCCTTTTTCTTTGTGCTCTCGACCCCGCCTAGGGCGTCACGCCCCGGCGCGCCCACAGCACCTCGATCGACGGGTCGATCTTCACGGCGCGAGCGATGTCGATGTCGCCCTCGGCCTCCTGACCCAGGCGACGCTTGACCACCCCGCGCATGAAAAGAAGCGAGGCCGAACGCGGATAGCGCCTGACCAGTCCGTCGTGATCGGCCAGGGCCTGGGCGTACTCGCCCCGCCGGTAGCGCACGAAGCCGCGGGTGCTCACCGCATCGACCGTGGCGCCCAGATCGACCGCCTTCTCGCTGTCGGCAAGGGCCTGATCCAGGTCGCCGCCGCGCAGCGCCTCGATCCAGGCAACGTGACTCCAGGCATTGGCCTGCTCGGGCTCAAGCCGCGCGGCCTCGTGGTAATCCTCCTGGGCGCCGCCCAGATCGCCTATGGCCCCGCGCGAGAAGGCGCGCTCGGTAATCACCGAGGCGAAGTCCGGCTCCAGCTTCAGGATCTTGTCGTAGAAGGCGATGGCGGCCACATGGTCGCCGCCGCGGGCGGCCTTGCGCGCCTTTTCCAGGGCCCGTGTCGCAGCCACGCTCGCCGGCTCTCGCCGACCGTCGGCCCACGCCGTCGCGGCCGGAGCCCCGAACGCGATCGATATCGCCAGCAGCGACGCGAGACCCAGACGCATGATGCAACCCCCATTCACGATCGGCGAAGCTACGCGCGCTGTGGCTGCATCGCAACGGCGATGGCGGTTGACGCGCGACCCGCGCACGGCCAAGCACAGCCTATGTTCCGCCAACGCCCCGACGCCGACATGATCCCCCAGGGCTGGGTGATCGCCGTTATGGTCGAGGTTCCGGGCGAGCGCGTTCCCGTCCCGCACTACTTCGCCGTCGGCAAGGCCGACCGGGCCCAGGCCGAATGGGCGGCGACCGACCTCGCCCAGCAGGCCGGCACGATCGCCTCCAGCCCCGTCGACGGCCGCGAACCGGTCGACGCCATGCGCCAGATCCTGGCTTACCGCATGCGGGAGCTTGGCCTGAAGACTGGCGAGGCCCGCGCCCTGGGCGACAAGTACCCGAGGCGGTGGCTGTTCTGACCAAAGGCCCTCCCCCTGAAGGGGGAGCACCTTCCCCCTTACGCAATCTTCTGCGAGGCGTTCGCATTGCCGCGCGCCGCCTCAGGCCCTAAAGCCTGGGCGTAGGACGACGAAGGCCCCCGCCATGATGCTGCAGATCCCCGACGTGCTGAGCCCCGACGAAGTCGCCCACTGCCGGGCGGTCATCGACGCCGCGCCGTGGGTCGACGGCAACGCCACCTCGGGCTTCCAGGCGGCCATGGCCAAGAACAACCAGCAGCTGCCCCAGGACGGCCCGGCCGCGCGCGAGGTCGGGGCGATCATCGTCCAGGCCCTGCAGGCCAATCCGCTGTTCGTGTCGGCCGCCCTGCCCCACACCATCCTGCCGCCGCTGTTCAACCGCTACGGCGAGGGCATGGGCTTTGGCGACCATGTCGACAACTCGATCCGCCGCAATCCCGCGACCGGCGCCCAAATCCGCACCGACCTGTCGGCGACCCTGTTCCTGAGCGATCCCGACGACTACGACGGCGGCGAACTGGTGGTCGACGACACCTACGGCAGCCACCTCGTCAAACTGCCGGCCGGGTCGCTGATCCTTTATCCGGCCTCGAGCCTGCACCACGTGACGCCGGTCACGCGAGGCATCCGCACCGCCAGCTTCTTCTGGATCCAGAGCCTGGTGCGCGACGACGCCAAGCGCGCCCTGATGCTGGACATGGACGTCTCGATCCAGCGTCTGGCCGGCCAGGTCGGCCAGGCCGACCCGTCGGTGCTGTCGCTCACCGGCACCTATCACAACCTGCTGCGGATGTGGGCCGAGGTGTAAACCCGCACGACCGCCTGAACCGCGCACGCGCCAAGGTCGTAGGCTGAAATTGCTCTAATCGGAGGGGACTATGGGCTCGATGTCGATCCTGCACTGGATCATTCTGCTGCCGCTGCTGGGCGTCTTCATCATACCCGTGGCGAAGATCTTCCAGCGCGCCGGCTGGTCGCCGTGGCTTTCGCTGCTGACCCTGATTCCGGGCGTCTCCCTGGTGATGCTCTGGATCTTCGCCTTCGCGCGTTGGCCGGCGACGGACGACAAGCCGCCCGCCGCCTGATCGGCCGTCAGCCCGCCTTCTTCAGCAGCGCCTCGGGCACCGGCGCGGGGCAGTATTGGCGCAGGAAGTCGCCGTGGCTGGGCAGGGTGTCGACGAGCTCGCTCAGCATCGGCGCCGACTGGTCCAGCAGGCCCTTCACCACCCCGGCCGGCAGGGTGTCGGCCAGTTGCTGGTAGCGCTTGGGCCGGATGCCCATGCCCTCCATCACCGACTGCCAGCTGGGCGCGCGGAACATGTCGTCGACCCCGTCGCGCAGCACGCCGCTGGCCTTGAACAGCTCCATCCGCTCGCGCAGGCTCTCGGGCGGCGTCACCTGCTGGTAGGCGCGCCAGAACGGCGTGTCGTCGCGCTTGGTCGTGCAGTAGTGCAGCACGATGAAGTCGCGGATCTCCTCGTAGTCGATCTGCATGCGCCTGTTGTACTCGGCCGCCAGCACCGGATCGCAGTCGCGGTCGGGGAAGAACCGCAGCAGGTAGTCGACGCCGCGATAGATCAGGTGCAGGGCCGTCGACTCCAGCGGCTCGATGAAGCCGCCGGCCAGGCCGATGGCCACGCAGTTCTTGTTGAACAGCTGCTTGCGCATGCCGGTCTTGAACGGCACCAGCCAGGGATCGCGCACGGCCTCGCCCTCGACCTGGCTCATCAGCGTGGCCAGAGCCTCGTCGTCGCTGCAGTACTGGCTGCAATAGACGTAGCCGTTGCCGGCCCGGTGCTGCAGCGGGATGCGCCAGCGCCAGCCGGCGTCCTGGGCCTGGGCCAGGGTGTAGGGGTGCGGGTCCTGGATGTTGGCGGTCTGCACCGCGATGGCCCTGTCGTTCAGCAGCACGTCCGACCAGTCGAGGAACTCGGTGCCCAGGGCCTTGCCGTTCAACAGCGAGCGGAAGCCCGAGCAGTCGATGAAGAGATCGCCCGACGCCTCGCGGCCGTCCTGCAGGATCACCTTCTCGATGAAGCCGTCGGGCCGGGTGGCCATGTCCTTGACGATGCCCTCGGTGCGCTTGACGCCGCGGGCCTCGGCGAACTTGCGCAGAAACTTGGCCAGCAGGGCCGCGTCGATGTGCACGGCGTAGTTGGCGTTGGCCAGCATGGTGCGCGGCGCGAGCGCCGGCGACATGAACTTCCAGCGGTCGGCCATCACCGAGGCCGGCGCGAAGTCCTGCAGGCTGGACGGATGCCCCTCGGCCTTGCCGCGCAGCCAGACCTGGTAGAACTCGTGCACGTCCACCGGCCCGCCGATCAGGCCGAACGGGTGGTAGTAGACCTCGCCCCTCTTGCGCCAGTTCTCGAACCGGATGGCCAGCTTGAAGGCGGCCTGGGTCTCCTTCATGAACTCGACCTCGTCGATGCCGAGGCTGCGGATCAGCTGAAGGAACGGCGGGATGGTGCTTTCGCCAACGCCGATGATGCCGATCTGCTCGGACTCGATCAGTTCGATCTCGCAGGGGCTGTCCTTGAGATAGTGGCTGATCATCGCCGCGGTGATCCAGCCGGCCGAACCGCCGCCCACGATCACGATCTTCCGCAGATTGTTGGCCATCGGCCGCCTCCCGTACGCTTTTCTCTTGTCGTTGTTGTCTATTCGGCCGCCGCCGGCGCCGCGCCGACATAGCGGCGCAGGAAGTCGCCGTGGGTCGGGGCCTGGGCAACCGCCCGCGCCACGCCCGCCCGCATCTGGTTCAGGCTGGCGGCCAGGGCCGCGCCGTCGATCCCGTCCAGCGCCGGATCCCAGCCGTCCGGCAGGATGTCGAAGCCGGCGAAGATCGCCAGCCAGCTGGGCGGCTGGAACATCTCCCAGCGATAACGGGCGATGTGCCCGCGCGAGCGGAACAGTTCGACCTTGCGGGCCAGGGTCTCGGGGATGTCGGCGTCGCGGGTCGTGCGCCAGAACGGCGTGTCGCCCCGCTGGGCGGCCTTGTAGTGCAGCACCACGAAGTCGCGTACCCGCTCCATCTCGCGCCGGGACCAGTCGTTGAACTCGTCGACCACGGCCGGGTCGAAGCCGCGGTCGGGGAACAGGGCCTTGAGCTTCTCTATGCCGGTCTCGATCAGGGCGATCGAGGTGCTTTCCAGCGGCTCGAGGAAGCCCGACGCCAGGCCCAGGGCCACGACGTTGCGGTTCCACACCTTCTTGCGGCGGCCGGGCGTGAAGCGGATCAGGCGCGGCTCATGCAGCAGGCGGTCGGGCACGGCGGCGACCAGCTCGGCCTTCGCCGCCTCGTCGTCGATGTGGCGGCTGGAATAGACGTAGCCGTTGCCGTAGCGGTGCTGCAGCGGGATGCGCCAACGCCAGCCGGCGGTGTGGGCGGTGACGTCGGTATAAGGCGGCGGCTGCGCGCCCTCAGGCGGCTGGCTCTGCACGGCGAGCGCCCGGTCGCAGAACAGCCACTGCGACCAGTCCTCGTAGCCGGTTCCCAGCGCCTCCTCGATCAGCAGGCCGCGGAAGCCCGAGCAGTCGATGAAGAGGTCGCCCTCGATGGTCGCGCCGGTATGCAGGTCCAGCGAGGCGACGAAGCCGTCCTCGGGACGCAGGTTGACCTTCACCACCTTGGCGTCGATCCGGCGCACGCCGTTGGCTTCGGCGACGCGGCGCATCAGCTGGGCGAACAGGGCCGCGTCGAAGTGCAGGGCCCAGTCGAACACCGACAGGCTCGACGGCGGATTGGCCGCCGGCACGGTGAACTTGCCCGCCGCCGCCAGGCTGGCGCCCAGCGAATATTCGCCCATCTCGCCGACGTCGGCGACGCTGCGGGCCTTCAGCCAATAGTGCTGGAAGGGCACGCCGTTCAGGTCCTGGCCATAAAGGCTGAAGGGGTGGATGAAGGCCGAGCCCGGCGCCATCCAGTCCTTGAAGCGGATGCCCAGCTTGCATGTGCCTTGCGTGGCGCGCAGCACCTCCAGGTCGTCCAGACCCAGCGACTGGTAGAAATTGCGGATGGTGGGGATGGTCGCCTCGCCCACCCCGATCGTGCCGATCTCGGAACTCTCGACCAGGGTGATGTCGATCGGCGCCCTGCCGAAGTGGCGGCGCAGGCTCGCGGCCGCCATCCAGCCGGCGGTGCCGCCGCCGACGATGACGATGCTGCGGATGCGTCCGTTCCGAACGTCTTCGCTCATGGCCGGTCCTCCCCGAACCGGAAAATCGACGCCCCCAGGCGCCGACGGCCCGAACCGGAAACTGGCGCCCGAGAGCGCCGTTGGATAGCACCCTCCCCAAACAAAAAGAGCCGCCGTGACGACCCCGAAGGGCCGCCACGACGGGCGCAGGGAGGAAGGCTTCAGATCACCACTTGGCGCGGAGACCGATCGTGTAGCGGGGCTCGAACTCGTTCTGCGACGAGTACTGTTCCTTGCCCTTGGCAAAACGCAGGTAGTAGTCCTCGATCTCGCCGGTGACGTTCGAGCCGTTGAAGTAGACCGTCACGTTCTCGCGCACGTCGTAGCTGACGTTGACGTCCACATAGCCGGTCGAGCCCTGGTAGATCGGGATCACCCGCTGGCCGCCGCCGCCCATGGTGCCGGACAGGCGATCGGTGCGGTAGTTGTAGGCCACCCGCGCCTGCAGCTTGTCGTCCTGGTACCAGCCGACCAGGTTGAACTGGTGCTTGGAGTTGTCGAAGAACGGCAGGCGGTTGCCCGACAGGTCCAGACGATCTTCCTTGCTGGGCGAGTAGGTGTAGTTGGTGTCGACACCGAAGTTCTTCAGCACCGGCACGTCGGGGATGATGTCGGTGAAGGCGATCTTGGCCCCCACTTCCAGACCCTTCACCTCGCCGCCCTTGCCCTGCAGCGGCAGCGACACGTCGACTTCGCGGCGGATCACGCCGTCCTGGTCGGGGAAGCTGCCCTTGATGGTGCCGCCGGTGACGAAGCTGTCGATCTTCAGCAGGAAGGCCGACAGGTTAATCATCGACGCCCGGCCGAAGTAGTACTCGATGGCGCCGTCGTAGTTCTGCGAACGCCACGGATCGAGGTTCGGGTTGCCCGAGGCGCTGGCCCCGGTCACGCAGCGAACGTTCGGCATGGTCGCACCGCAGTCGGCGGTGAAGATCGACAGGCCGCCGCCGTAGCTGCCCAGGTCGAGCGGCTGCATCGTCTTCGAATAGGCGAAGCGCAGCTTGACGTTGTCGGTCAGGTCGTAGGTGGCGTTGAACGAGGGCAGCCAGTCCGTGTACTTGCGGCGGGTCACCGTGTCGCCGGCGTCGGCGTTGGTGTCGCCGTAGTTCATCACGTCGCCGGTCAGGTTCTGCTTCACCAGCAGTTCCGTCTGGATGACGCGCAGGCCGAAGTCGCCCGACAGCTGGCCGATCTCGAAGGAACCGGCGCCGTAGGCGCTCTGTTCCTTCAGGTCGACGTCGTAGGTCTGGCCGGGCACCTGCACCCGGACGGCGTCGCCGAACACCTTCTTCTGGAAGGACAGCACGTCGTCGAAGTCACGCGGGTCGATGGCCCAGAAGCCGGGCATGCCCTTGGTGACGCCGCCCAGGTTGTTGACCCAGATGGCGTTGTTGTAGGTGGTCAGCTTGGTCGGACGGTTGACCGTGTAGCCCTGGAACTCCGGCACGCCGGTGATCGGGTTGGGCACGAACTCGCCAGCCTGGCACTGGTTCTGGTTCATGACCACGTCGATGGCCTTCCACTGGGCCATGCAGCCGCCGGCCGGCACGGGCGTGCCGTTGGCCTGCACCGCGCCGGGAACGCCGCCGTAGAAGCCCGAGAACAGGTGGAACTGCTCGACGCTGACCGAACGGTCGCTCTGGCGAACGCCGGCGTCGACCTTGGTGATGAAGCCGAGGAACTTGTCGTCGAACTTGTAGTGGCCGTCGGCGCGGAACACGTTCATGTCCGACTCGACTTCGTTGTTGCCTTCCGACGAGAAGGCCCCGATCGCGTAGCTGTCCTTGTTGGCCATGTAGTCGCGCAGGGTCTTGCCCGCGCCCAGGCCGCCCGAGATCGGCGTGTCGAAGCCGCTCCACACCGGGCTCTTGCCGCTGACGTCATAGTGCAGCTGCGGGTTCTGGCCGTAGCCCAGCGGGTTCGGGTTCAGGTAGCAGCCGCCGGCCGAGCCGGTGACGGCGTTGCTGCGCTGGCTGGCCGGATACTGGTCGCAGATCGCCTTCGGATAGAAGGTGCCGCGCGTGCGGTCCTGGGCGTTGCGGAACAGCGTGAAGCGGTCCGGCGCGTACTGCCAGTTGCTAAGGTCGCCCTGGGCCTGGCCGTTCATGCTCAGGCGTTCGCCGTCGGCGCGGATGGCCCGCGCCTCGAAGGCGAACGGACCGCCGTTGTCGTACTTCAGTTCGAGATTGTAGTTCTTGCTCTCGGACTTGGTGACGCGGTTGACGGTGAACGAGTTCACCCACCAGGCGTCGATGTCGTACTCGCTGACCGCCAGCCACGGACGGCCGTTGCCGCCGATCGGGGCCGGGCCGGGCGGCGGCGCGTTGACGCCGGTCTGCTCGAAGTCGGTCGGACGGGTCCAGTTGCCGAAGGCGCCGCCGTCCCAGCGGTTGGAGATGTTGATGCCGGCGGCGCGGTTGTACTCGTCGAGCTTGGCGTAGAAGCCCTCGGCGATCAGGGTGAAGCCCTCGCCCAGCTTGGCCTCGAACGACACGTTGACGCCGGTGCGCTTGCGCTCGACGACGCGGTTGAAGCTTTCGAAGCCGTGCGGCGACAGGAAGTTGTTCGGGTTCGAACCGCCCCAGTCGTTGTTGCCCGACAGCGAGACCGCGCCCGAGAAGTTGTTGCCCAGGTTCGACTTGCTCTGCGCGGCCGAGACCAGCAGGCCGACGCGATCGTTGCGCCAGCTGGCCAGGATGTTGGCCAGGTAGTCGTCTTCCTTGGTGCGTTCGCCGCGCTGGGCTTCGGCCGCGCCGGCGAAGGTGAAGCCGTCCTGCATCTGGAACGGCCGGCGGGTGCGCAGGTCGATGGTGCCCGAGATGCCCGACAGGGCGTTGTTCGGGTCGGTCGACTTGTAGACCAGCACCTGGTTCATCAGCTGCGAGGGCACGTCCAGCAGGTTGGGCTGGGCCGAGCCCATGTTGCCCGCGCTGAGATACTGCTCGCCGTTCAGCAGGGTGATGACCTGGGCCAGGCCCCGGATGTTGACGGTGGCGCCTTCACCGGCGTTGCGCTGGATCTGGATGCCCGGGATGCGCTGCAGCGAGTCGGCGATGGTGACGTCCGGCAGCTTGCCGATGTCCTCGGCCGAGATGGCGTCGACGATCGAGGCTTCGCGGCGCTTGACGTCGACCGACTTCAGCTGCGAGCCGCGCACGCCGGTGACGACGATCTCGTCGACGGCGGTCTCTTCGGTCTGGCCGGCGGTCTGCGCCAGGGCGCTAGTGGTGATGACGGCCTGCGACGCGCCGGCCAGCAGGGCCAGGGTCAAGCCGCGAGTCCAGGCGGACTTCTTACGTGGTGTGGTCAAATCGATCGCTCCCCAATGTCTTGTTCTTGCGTTCGGGCCGCGACGCCTTTTGACGCCGCGGTGGGTCTCGAGCCGGGCCTCGACCTTCACGCCAACCTGCTTCGGCGGTCGTGACCCGGTGATTGTCCTGTCGGCGACCCCCGGCGCCGGAACGGTGCTGCGATCCGGCTCTCAGACGCCGGTCACGGCGGCAACATTCCCAAATGTCCCGAGCAAGTCAACAAGAATGTCAACGTTGTCATTTCCGGAAATCACCGGGTTTCGAAGCGTTGCAACGATGACGCACGATCGCGAGATCGCTCGACCAAATCACCATTATACATTGTTTTAAAAGTATATTTTCCTCCGCGGGCACTTGCCGGCACGCCGAAAGACAGCGCTAACAGGGATGAAAGCTCGTGTCCTCAGGCGCCAGGCCCCGCCGGCCGCCATCGCGAAGATTCCACCCAAAAGTGAATCGGAAGCGGTACCAATCAAGACCACCTGACCCGCGGGACAAACAGAATGACCACACCTATGTCCTCGACGAGGACATTTTTTGACCCGCATTTGTCCTGCCGCATGACAAGCCCGCCGGGCTGCGCTATGGCTGGTCCTCGGGAGCCGTGGAGCCGCCCCTGCCGGGGGATGCGCATTCGCGGCCTAGTCGGGTGCGGGTCTTACGGAATGGCGACGATTCACGATGTGGCCAAGCGGGCGGGGGTTTCGGCCAAGACCGTCTCGCGCGTGATGAACGATCACGCCAGCGTCACCGCCAAGACCCGCGACAAGGTCCGCGAGGCCATGGCCGCCCTCGGCTACCAGCCCAGCGCCGTGGCCCGCCAGTTCCGCGCCCAGGGCGCCTCGGCCGTCGGCGTGCTGATGGGCGACCCCAGCGGCGGCTACCACACCCGCACGCACCACGCCCTGTTGCTGGCCTGCCTTGAGACGGGCCGCCACCTGACCGTGGAGCTGTTCGACGGCCCCGTCGTCGGCTGGCACGAGCGCATCCGCGCCTTCATCGAGGACGGCGGCATCCGCGAAGTCATCCTGCTGCCGCCCGAATGCGACTTCGGTCCGCTGAAGGCGCTGATGCGTGAACTGGACGTGCGCTGCGTGCTGATCTCGCCGACCACGCCCGACCCCAACTTCCCGGCCATCGCCATGGACGACCGCGCCGCCGCCCGCGAGGTGGTCGAGCACCTGTTCAGCCTGGGCCACACCCGCATCGGCCACATCGCCGGCCACCCCGACCACGCCGCCAGCACCCACCGCCGCAACGGCTTCTTCGAGGCCTACGCCGCCGCCGGCCTGCCGCGCCCCGCGCCCGAGCTGATCGTCGGGGGCGAGTTCACCTTCAAGACCGGCATGGACGCGGCCAAGCTGCTGCTCGACATCGACGAGCCGCCCACCGCCATCTTCGCCGCCAACGACGACATGGCCGCCGCCACCTGCATGGAGGCCCAGCGCCGGGGCCTGCGCATTCCCGACGACCTGTCGGTTGTCGGCTTCGACGACGCGCCCATCGCCGGGGTCATCTGGCCGACCCTGACCACCATCCGCCAGCCGTTCGAGCCGATGGCCCTGCGCGCCCTGCAGACCTTCGCGGCCTGGAACAGCAGCGACTCGGGCGTACGCCCCAGTCCGTTCCTGGCCCAGCACACCCTGGTGGTGCGCGAATCCACCGGCCCGGCCCGCAAGCGGCTACCGGGCAAGTCCGGCTGACGGACGACGAAACACCCGCCGGCCCAGCCGGCCAAGATCATACGAGTGGGAGGTAGAATGAACTCGCGTCTCTGGCGCGCCAGCGCCCTGGCCCTGACGGTCGCCACCCTGGGCGCCGCGCCCGCTCTCGCCCAAGGCCATGCCGGCCACGCGGGCCACGGCGCGCCCGCCGCCGCCCCGGCCGGCCAGCCGTGGCTGGATCCCAAGCTCGACGCCGACACGCGCGCCGACCTGGCCGTCAAGGCCATGACCCAGGACGAGAAGCTGACCCTGGTCTACGGCTACTTCGGCGCCGACATGAAGCCCAAGTACACGTGCATCGAAGCCTCGCTGCCCGGCTCGGCCGGCTACGTGCCGGGCCTGCCGCGCCTGGGCATCCCCGCCCAGTTCGAGACCGACGCCGGCGTCGGCGTCGCCACCCAGGGCAGCGCGGCGGAATTCCGCGAGCGCACCGCCCTGCCCTCCGGCATGGCCACCACGGCCACCTGGAACCCGGCACTGGCGCAAAAGGGCGGCGCGATGATCGGCAAGGAGGCCCGCGACTCGGGCTTCAACGTCATGCTGGCCGGCGGCGTGAACCTGGTCCGCGAGCCGCGCAACGGCCGCAACTTCGAATATGGCGGCGAGGATCCGCTGCTGGCCGGGGTGATGGTCGGGGCCCAGATCAAGGGCATCCAGTCCAACCACATCGTCTCGACCATCAAGCACTACGCGCTGAACGCCCAGGAGACCGGGCGCTTCGTGGTCGACAGCAAGATCGGCGACGCCGACGCCCGCACCTCCGACCTGCTGGCCTTCCAGATCGCCATGGAGGCGTCGGACCCGCATTCGGTGATGTGCGCCTACAACCGCGTCAACGGCCACTACGCCTGCGAGAACGACTGGCTGCTGAACAAGGTGCTCAAGCAGGACTGGGGCTACAAGGGCTACGTGATGTCCGACTGGGGCGCCGTGCATTCGGGCGCCAAGTCGGTCAACGCCGGCCTCGACCAGGAATCGGCCGGCGACGCCTTCGACAAGCAGCCCTTCCTGGCGGGCGTGCTGAAGGCCGATCTGGCCAGCGGCGCGGTCAGCCAGGCGCGCCTGGACGACATGGCCCGCCGCATCGTCCGCTCGCTGTTCGCCAGCGGCGCGGTCGACCATCCGGTGAAGATCGCCCCCATCGATCTGGCCGCCAACGGCAAGGTCAGCCAGGCCGACGCCGAGGAAGGCATGGTCCTGCTGAAGAACGACAAGGGCGTGCTGCCCTTGGCGCTGAAGGCCCAGAAGATCGCCGTCATCGGCGCCTATGCCGATGTCGGCGTGCTGTCGGGCGGCGGCTCGTCGCAGGTCTATCCGGCCGGCGGCCGCGCCGTTCAGGGCCTGGAGCCCAAGACCTGGCCCGGCCCGGTGATCTACTATCCGTCCTCGCCGCTGAAGGCGCTGCAGGCCCGCGCGCCCCAGGCCAGCTTCACCTACAACGACGGCAAGGACGCCGCCGCGGTCGCCAGGCTGGCGGCCGACAGCGACCTGGTCATCGTCTTCGCCGACCAGTGGACCACCGAGTCGGAGGACGTCGCGTCCCTGGCCCTGCCCAAGAACCAGGACGCCATGATCGCCGCGGCCGCCAAGGCGGGAAAGCCCACCGTCGTCGTGCTCGAGACCGGCGGCCCGGTGACCATGCCCTGGCTCAAGGACGTGGGCGCGGTGCTGCAGGCCTGGTTCCCCGGCACCAGCGGCGGCGAGGCCATCGCCCGCGTGCTGACCGGCGAGGTGGACGCCTCGGGCCGCCTGCCCGTGACCTTCCCGGCCAGCGAGGCCCAGCTGCCGCGGCCCAAGCTCGACGGCGACCCGAAGAAGCCCGACGACCTGTTCGCCGTCGACTATTCGATCGAGGGCGCGGCCGTCGGCTACAAGTGGTTCGACAAGAAGGGCCTGTCGCCGCTGTTCCCGTTCGGCCACGGCCTGTCCTACACCAGCTTCGCCTACTCGGACCTGACGACCTCGACGCAGGGCGGCGCCCTGACCGTGGCCTTCAAGGTGACCAACACCGGCAAGCGCGCCGGCAAGGACGTGCCGCAGGTCTATGTCTCGCCCAAGGCCGGCGGCTGGGAGGCTCCGCGCCGCCTGGCGGGCTTCGAGAAGGTCGAGCTCGCCCCCGGCGCCAGCAAGACCGTGACCCTGGCGGTCGACCCGCGCCTGCTGGCCACCTGGGACGACAAGGCCCACGGCTGGAAGGTGGCGGCCGGCGACTACGAGGTCCAGCTGGGGGCGTCGTCCGCGGCGATCTCGGCGCGCGCCACCGCGGCGGTGCAGGCCCAGACCGTGCCGGTGGGGCTGCGGAAGTAACCCCCCTCCCCCTGAAGGGGGAGGTGGCCCGGAGGGCCGGAGGGCCGGAGGGCCGGAGGGCCGGAGGGGGGCGGACGCGCAGGCGTCCGCCCTCTTTCCGTTCAAGCCATGCGCGATGCGAAGGGCTATGGCTCGGTCATCCACCCGACGCTTCCCAGCCCAGCCCCGCCCGCTCTAGTCTCCCGTCATGCGCGCCCAGCTCCTCGCCCTGGCCATCACGCTCGCGACCGCCGCTTCGGCGCGGGCCGGCGAGACCGCCTGCTGGTTCGAGAACGGCGCCGTCGTCGCGCCGGCCGCGATCGGCGACATGACCGGCGACTTCGTCATCGACCTGTCGGCGCCGCGCACCCTGCTGCACGACACCAAGGCCCAGGCCGGCGGCTTCGAGGGCTTGGACCTATCCCTGCCCGTCCGCCTCGCCGGCCAGGCCCTGTCCGCCCAGCCCGTGGCGGTGACCGACCTCGACTATCGCGGCGTCGGCTTCGTGGCCCCCATCGCCGGGGTTATCGGCGCCGACATCCTGGCCCGCTACACGGTGGTGATCGACTTCTCGCCCTGCCGGCTGAGGCTGGAGGCCGCCGACGGCCTTGCCCGCCCCTCAGGGCCCTTCCTGCCGGTCGAGATGGTCGGCGGGGTGCCGACGGTGCGCGCCAGCGCCTCCGACGGCTTCTCGAGCGTCCAGGGCCCCTTCGCCCTCGACACCGCCTCGGCGGGCGCCCTGCGCGCCCGAGGACCGGCCGACGGACCGCGCCAGGCGCCGGCCGGCACGGTGGCGGGCCTGGCCTTCGACGGCCGGCTCTATGCCCGCGCCCGCGCGGTCAGGGCCGGCGACCTGCCGCCCGGCGTCGTCGGCGCCCTGGGCGTCGAGGTGCTGGCCCGGGGCCGCCTGCGGCTGGACCCGGCCGCCCACGCCCTGTGGCTGACGCCCTAATTCACTTCATCCCGATACGGAGTTTCCCATGGCCTCGCGCGTTCACGCCGTCACCGCCGACCCGCGCCACACGATCCAGCTCGACGTCAACGGCCACCAGCTGGTCGGCGACGAGCCGCCCGCCCTCGGCGGCCAGGACGCCGGCCCGCCGCCGTTCGGCTTCGTGCTGGCGGGCTTGGCGGCCTGCACGGCCACCACCCTGCGCATGTACGCCGACCGCAAGGGCTGGGGCGAGGTGACCATCACCGTCGACCTGGTGCTCGACAACAGCGGCGACAAGCCCAGGATCGATCGCAAGGTCTCGGCGACCGGCGACCTCGACGAAGCCGCCATCGCCCGCCTGCGCGACGTGGTCGAGCGCACGCCGGTGACCCTGGCGCTGAAGAGCGGGTTCGGCATCGACACGGTGCTGGAGAAGGGGTGATCCCCCTCCGGCCCTTCGGGCCACCTCCCCCAGAGGGGGAGGATCTGAAGCGCTAGATGCTCCCCCTCTGGGGGAGCTGTCGGCGAAGCCGACTGAGGGGGTCTCTCGCAAAACAAAAGGGCCCGGCGTCGCCGCCGGGCCCTTCTTCATTTCCGGTGCGAACAGGCCGCTCAGTGCGACTCGTTCTTCCAGACCTTGCGGTAGCTCGCATAGAGCAGGCCGGCGAAGAGGATCAGGTAGATCATCACCGCGAAACCCGTCTGCTTGCGCTCTTCCAGCTTGGGCTCGGCGGCCCACATCAGGAAGGCCGAGACGTCGCGGGCCTGCTGGTCGACCGTGGCCTTGGTGCCGTCGTCGAAGGTGACGCCGTTGTCGGTCAGCGGCGGGGCCATGGCGATGAAGCCGCCCGGCGGAACGTGGGCGTGGTCGCCGCTCCAGTAGGCCGCCAGGTCGCCCGGCATGTACGGGTTGTAGTGCTGGCCCGGACCGACCTTCAGGCCCGCCGGCGGGTTCTTGTAGCCCGTGACGATAGCGTGGATGTAGTCGGGACCGCCGGTGCGGGCCTTGGCCAGCAGCGACATGTCCGGCGGGAGGGCGCCGCCGTTGCTGGCGCGGGCCGCGGCCTCGTTCGGGAACGGCGAGGGGAAGCGGTCGGCGCTGGTGGCCGGACGCTTGATGGCGTCGCCGGTCTCGGAGTCGATGTCGGCGACCTCGAACTCCTTGGCGATCGCCTTGACCCACGGGTTGTCGTTCGAGTTCGGGTACTTCTCGTTATAGAACGGACCACCCTTGTCGCCGAGGTTCCGGAAGCTGACCAGCTTCATGGAGTGGCACGACGAGCAGACCTCGCGATAGACCTTGTAGCCGCGTTGCAGCTGGGCCTGATCGAACTTGCCGAACGGGCCGTTGAACGACCAGTGGATCTTTTCCGGTTCCAGCGGGTGACCGGCGGCCAGGGCCGGGGCGGCGGCGGCAGCCGCCATCAGACCCGCGACCGCTGCGATGACGGAGAGTTTGCGCAGCATCGGGATCAGCCCTTCATTTCAGGCGCGGCGGTCGCTTGCTCCGGCGCGGCGGCCGGGTGCGACAGAGCGGGCGAGGCGATGGAGTCCGGCACCGGCAGGGTCTTCTCGACCAGGCCCAGCACCGGCAGGATCACCAGGAAGAACGCGAAGTAGTAGAGCGAGGCGAAGCGGCTCAGCCACACGAAGCTGTTCAGGTCGGCGTCACCCAGGGTGAAGGTCTTGAAGTGACCCAGCACCGGATCGTCCGGCAGCTTGGCGCCGCAGAGACCCAGGATGCAGCACGCCACCACGAAGATGATGAAGTACAGCTTGGCGGTCGGGCGGTAGCGCATCGAGCGCACCTTCGAGGTGTCCAGCCACGGCAGGGCGAACAGGCAGGCGATGGCGCCGAACATGGCCAGCACGCCCATCAGCTTGTCCGGCACGGCGCGCAGGATCGCGTAGAACGGCAGGAAGTACCATTCGGGCACGATGTGCGCCGGCGTCACCAGCGGGTTGGCCTCGACGTAGTTGTCGGCGTGGCCAAGGGCGTTGGGCAGGTAGAAGACGAAGGTCGCGAAGAGGATCAGGAAGACGCTCATCGCAAAGCCGTCCTTCACCGTCGCGTACGGCGTGAAGGGCAGGGTGTCGGCCTTCGACTTGGGCTCGACGCCGGTCGGGTTGTTCTGGCCGACCACGTGCAGGGCCCAGATGTGCAGGATCACGACGCCCGCGATCATGAACGGCAGCAGGTAGTGCAGCGAGAAGAAGCGGTTCAGCGTGGCGTTGTCGACGGCGAAGCCGCCCCACAGCCAGGTGGTGATCGACGGACCGACGATCGGCAGGGCGCCGAACAGGTTGGTGATCACGACGGCGCCGTGGAAGCTCATCTGGCCCCAGGGCAGCACGTAGCCCATGAAGGCCGTGGCCATCATCAGGAGGTAGATCACGCAGCCCAGGATCCACAGCACCTCGCGGGGGGCCTTGTACGAGCCGTAGTAGAGGCCGCGCAGCATGTGGACATAGACGGCGATGAAGAACATCGACGCGCCGTTGGCGTGCATGTAGCGGATCAGCCAGCCGTAGTTCACGTCGCGCATGATGTGCTCGACGCTGGCGAAGGCGTGGTCGGCGCTGGGGGTGTAGTGCATCACCAGGATGATGCCGGTGATCAGCTGGCTGGCCAGGCACAGCGACAGGATGCCGCCGAAGGTCCACCAGTAGTTCAGGTTACGCGGGGTGGGATAGTCGACGAAGCTGTCGTAGCCCAGGCGCACGATCGGGAGACGGGCGTCGAGCCAGCGCTCGATACCGGTCTTCGGCTGGTAGGTCGAATGTCCGCTCATCTGGCTTACCCGATCTTGACCTTGGTGTCGGACAGGAACTCGTACTCCGGAACCGCGAGGTTCAGCGGAGCCGGACCCTTACGGATGCGGCCCGACGTGTCGTAGTGCGAGCCGTGGCACGGGCAGAACCAGCCGCCGTAGTCGCCGCCGCCGAAGGTGGGCACGCAGCCCAGGTGAGTGCACGAGCCGATCAGCACCAGCCATTGGGCCTTGCCCGGCTTCACGCGGTCGGCGTCCTTCTGGGGATCCTTCATGGCCGCGCCATCGTCGGCGACCGCCTTCTGGATTTCGGCCGGGGTGCGGTTGCGCACGAAGAGCGGCTTACCCCGCCACTTCAGCGTCACCTGCTGGCCGTCGGCGACCTTGGTCAGGTCGAACTCGGTCGAAGCCAGGGCCAGCGTATCGGCCGAGGGGTTCATCTGGTCGATGAACGGCCAGGCAAGCGCCGCTGCGCCGCCGGCTGCGGCGGTGATCGCGGCAATGTAAATGAAATCGCGTCGGCTGGGATCGGACCCAGGCCCTTTCGTTGCGCCCTCGGCGGTGTCGGCCACCTTGTTCCACCCTTTGAAATCCGTCCGACCGCGAACGGCCAGACCAGGAAATGCGCCATTCGGCGCGATATCTTTACCTCGACCCGCGAGCGGATCTTCGCCACAAGGGGCACGCTCCCTATCGGATGGGCGAACAGAGTTCGCAAGCCCTATTCGATGTGCAGCAATGCCCCTACTAGCCCCATGGTTGGTTTCGTTAGAATGCGTCTCGCGCTTTTTCAACCCGGCATTCCCCAGAACGTGGGCGCGGCGATTCGGCTTTCGGCCTGCCTGGACGTGGGCCTCGACATCATCGAGCCCTGCAGTTTCCCCTTGGATGACAAGAGCTTGAAGCGCGCGGCCCTCGACTATGGCCCGCTCGCGCACCTCACCCGGCACGATTCGTGGGAGACCTTCCTGAAGGCGCCGCAGCGCGCCCACGGGCGCCTGGTGCTTTTCACCACGCGCGGCGAGCAAAGCTTCCACGACTTCGCCTTCCAGCCCGGCGACACCCTGCTGTTCGGCAACGAGAGTCGCGGCGCGCCCGAAGAGGTGCACGCCGCGGTCGACGCCCGGGTGGTGATCCCGCTGCGGCCGCAGGCCCGCTCGCTGAACGTCTCGGTCACCGCGGGCATGGCGCTGTCGGAGGCCTTGCGCCAGACGGGCGGCTTTCCGTCGCTGACCACGCTGCAGACGTAAAAAAGGCGGCCCCGTTTCCGGGACCGCCCAAGTTTAACCATCGGCGCTCGGATGCGAGCTGGCGGGCAAGGTGTGGAGTCTTCGCCCGCGCTCGGCGTCCTTCGCGGCCTGCCCTTGCGGGTTAGGCCAGCACCATGATCACGACCCGGCGGTTCTGCGCCCGGCCTTCGGTGGTCTCGTTCGGGGCCACGGGATCTTCCGCGCCGTACGAGATGGTCGCCATGCGGTTCAGGGCCACGCCCTGACGCGACAGGAACTTGCGCACGGCGTCGGCGCGGCGCTGGCCCAGCTTTTCGTTGTAGCCGGCCTCGCCGGTGGCGTCGGTGTAGCCCTGGATCTCCAGGTACACGTTCTTGTTCTCTTCCTTCAGCTTGGCCGCGAAGTCGGCCAGACGCTGTTCAGCTTCCGGGGACAGGGCGTCCTGGTCGGTCGGGAACTTCACCGAGTCGTCCGAGAGCACCATCGAGTACATGAACTTGCCTTCGGCGAGCTTGCCGGCGGCAGTCGCGCGATCGAGGGCTTCGCGGGACGTCTTGTCGAGTTCGGCGATCTGGGTGTCGTGGCCGTCCACCCGCGTGTTCACCGCTCCGACCTGAGTGTTGACGTACTTCTTCGTCGCGCAGCCGCTGACCGCCAGGCCCCCAGCCACCAGCGCGACAACCGTCGCCATCTTCAAGCTGCCTTTGACTTGGCCGATCATTGTTCGCTTCTTCTCCTCATTGATCCAAGAAAGCTTGACCTTGGACCTACACACTCATCCGGGTCGTTCAGCTTTCGCATTACGAAACCGTCAGGTGACAGAGGCGAAAAATAGGCGTGTTCTTGTCGTGATTGGCGCCGCTTGCAGCCTATGCTCTTGATCACTCTATTGACCGCGCGCGATCGC
This sequence comes from Caulobacter sp. 10L414, assembly GCF_056395525.1. Lineage (NCBI taxonomy): Bacteria > Pseudomonadati > Pseudomonadota > Alphaproteobacteria > Caulobacterales > Caulobacteraceae > Caulobacter > Caulobacter sp. 10L414. The sequence goes on along the minus strand of NZ_JBFTJR010000021.1, from coordinate 4,246 downwards.
TCGAACCGCGATTTGGTTCCGTAAATTATTTTCAGTTCGAAGAGGATTTTTTGAGGGGCGCGGAGGGCTCGGGAGCCCTCGACACGGGCTCGGTGCGGGTCCCCGAGGGAATCGGGAAACGGCGCCGGCGGCCGGGAAAGACGCCCGGCTCTCCCTCTAGATGTAGGGAGCTTTCGCGCCACCGCAAACGAAAAACGCGCCCCGGGCATCCGGAGCGCGTCTCTTTTCGACTCGGCTGGCGCCTACTGCAGGGTCGCCCTGCCGAAGGACAGGCCGCCATCGTCGGCCCCGACGGCGATGACGCCGCCGTCCTCCAGCTCGCCGGCCAGCAGCCTGCGGGCGATCGGGTCGACCAGTTCCTTCTGGATCACGCGCTTCAGGGGACGCGCGCCATAGACCGGGTCGTAGCCCTTGTCGGCCAGCCACTGCAGGGCCTCGGGCGCCAGCGCCAGGGTCATGCGGCGATCGGCCAGCAGCTTCTCCACCCGGCCCAGCTGGATGCGGACGATGTCGCTCATGTTCGAGCGGTCCAGCCGCTTGAACAGGATGATCTCGTCGATCCGGTTCAGGAACTCCGGACGGAAGTGGCCGCGCACCGTGGCCATGACCAGCGGCCGCACCTCTTCCACGTCGGCCCCGTCTTCCTGGTTGGCCAGGAACTCAGCGCCGAGGTTGGAGGTCATGATGATGATGGTGTTGCGGAAATCGACCGTCCGCCCCTGCCCGTCCGTCAGACGGCCATCATCCAGCACCTGCAGCAGCACGTTGAAGACGTCCGGGTGGGCCTTCTCGATCTCGTCGAACAGGACCACCTGGTAGGGACGGCGACGGACGGCTTCCGTCAGCGCCCCGCCCTCGTCGTAGCCGACATAGCCGGGAGGCGCGCCGATCAGACGGCTGACCGAGTGCTTTTCCATGTACTCGCTCATGTCCATGCGGGTGATCGCATGCTCGTCGGCGAACATGAATTCGGCCAGAGCCTTGGTCAGCTCGGTCTTGCCCACGCCCGTCGGGCCCAGGAACAGGAACGAGCCGATCGGGCGCGTGGGATCGTGCAGGCCGGCGCGGGCGCGGCGGACGGCGTCGGACACGGCCTCCAGGGCCTCGTCCTGGCCGACCACGCGCGAGCGCAGGGCGACCTCCATCTGCAGCAGCTTCTCGCGCTCGCCCTCCAGCATCTTCTCGACCGGCACGCCGGTCCAGCGGCTGACGACGGCGGCGATCTGCTCGGCGTCGACGACTTCCGGCGTCAGGGCCTTGTCGCCGTTCTCGCCGGCCTCAGCGTCGGCCAGGCGCTTTTCGAGCGCCGGGATCTCGCCGTACTGGATCTGGCCGGCGCGGGCGAAGTCGCCGGCGCGCTGGGCGTTGGCGAGATCGGCGCGCAGGCGGTCGAGGGCTTCACGGGCCTGCGCCGCACCGCCGACCTTGTCCTTCTCGGCCTTCCAGCGGGCGGTCATCTCGTCCGAGCGGAACTGCAGGTCGTCGATCTCGACCTCCAGGTTCTCCAGGCGCTGCTTGGAGGCGGCGTCGGTTTCCTTGGACAGGGCCTCGCGCTCGATCTTCAGCTGCACCAGGCGGCGGTCGATCTCGTCGAGCTCCTCGGGCTTGCTGTCGATCGCCATGCGCACGCGGCTGGCCGCCTCGTCCACCAGGTCGATGGCCTTGTCGGGCAGGAAGCGGTCGGCGATGTAGCGGTTCGAAAGCGTCGCGGCGGCCACGATGGCGGAGTCCGAGATCCGCACCCCGTGGTGCACCTCGTACTTCTCCTTCAGGCCGCGCAGGATCGAGACGGTGTCCTCCACCGTCGGCTCCTGCACGAACACCGGCTGGAAGCGACGGGCCAGGGCCGCGTCCTTCTCGACGTGCTTGCGGTACTCGTCCAGCGTGGTGGCGCCCACGCAGTGCAGCTCGCCGCGCGCCAGGGCGGGCTTGAGCAGGTTGGAGGCGTCCATCGCCCCGTCGCTCTTGCCCGCGCCGACCAGCGTGTGCATCTCGTCGATGAACAGGATGATCGAGCCCTCGGCCGCGGTCACCTCGGCCAGCACGGCCTTGAGACGCTCCTCGAACTCGCCGCGATACTTCGCGCCGGCGATCAGGCTGCCCATGTCGAGCGACAGCAGCTTCTTGTCCTTCAGGCTCTCGGGCACGTCGCCGTTGACGATGCGTTGCGCGAGGCCTTCGACGATGGCGGTCTTGCCCACGCCCGGCTCTCCGATCAGCACCGGGTTGTTCTTGGTGCGGCGCGACAGGACCTGGATGGTGCGGCGGATCTCTTCGTCGCGGCCGATCACCGGGTCGATCTTGCCGTCACGGGCCGCGGCGGTCAGGTCGCGGGCGTAGCGCTTGAGCGCGTCATAGCCTTCTTCGGCGTTGGCGCTGTCGGCAGTGCGGCCCTTGCGCAGGGCGGCGGCGGCGGTTTCCAGGCTCTGGGCCGAGACGCCGGCGTCCTTCAGCGCCTTGGCGCTCTCGGCGCCGTCCTTGGCGATGGCCACGAGCAGGCGCTCGGTGGTGACGAAGGCGTCGCCGGCCTTCTTGGCGCCGTCCTCGGCGGCCGCGAACACCCGGGCGGTGTCGGGCTTCATGTAGAGCTGGCCGCCGGCGCCGTCGACGCGCGGGTTCTTGGCCAGGATCGCGTCCACGGCGGCGTCGGCCGCGTCAGGGCGGCCGCCGGCGTTGGCGATGATGGTGCGCGAAAGCCCGTCCTTTTCTTCCAGCAGCACCTTCAGCAGGTGCTCGGGCCCAAGTTGCTGGTGACCACGGGCCAGGGCCAGGCTCTGCGCGGATTGCACGGCCTGCTTGGCGCGGTCGGAATAGATGTCGATCTTCAAGTCAGCGTCCCCTTCACTAGGCGGATCAGGCCGGGTCGCCTCTGATGAGCACGACCCGGTCCGTCAGGGGATGTAGTGTGGCCCCAGAGCCACACAAGGCTCACCAGCCCTGGCTGGCCAGATAGTTTTCCAGCGCCTGGATGCGGGTGGCGTCCGAAGGGTGGGTCGAGGCGAACTCGGGCCGTCCCGCCCCGCCCTGGGCCTGCATCTTGCGCCACAGGGCCACCGCCTCGCGCGGCCGGAAGCCGGCGCGCTGCATGATGTCGACGCCGATGCGGTCGGCCTCCAGCTCGTGCTTGCGCGAGAACGGCAGCAGGAAGCCCATCTGCGCGCCCGCCCCGCCCAGCGAGGCCACGGCCCGGCCGCCGTCGCTGCCGCCGCCGCCGGCCGCGGCCTGGGCGATGGCCAGGACCAGCTGGGTGCTCATCTGCTGCGAATAGCGCTCGGCGGCGTGGCGGCCCAGCACGTGGGCGGCCTCGTGGCCCAGCACGGCGGCCAGCTGGTCGTCGTTGTCGACCAGGCGCACCAGACCCGAATTGACGCCGATATGGCCGCCCGGCAGCACGAAGGCGTTGGGCGTGTCGTTGTCGAACACCACGTAGTCCCACGGCCGGTTGGCCAGGCCCGCGGCCTCGATGATCCGCTGGCCCACCGTGGTGACCCGGGCGTTCATCCGCGCGTCCTTCGAGATCTTGCTGGTCCGCAGAGTCTGTTCCCAGGCCGCCTCGCCGGAACGCGCCAGGCTGGCCTCGTCGACCATGGCGAACTGGTCGCGGCCGAGCTCGGCGTTGTAGGCGCAGCCCGAGAGCATCAGGCCGGCGATCAGGACCAGCGACGGACGAAGGCGCATGGGCGGCTCGCGTTATTGTTGTCGACGGCCCGACTTAAGGCGCGGGGATAGCCGCTGGCAACAGGGTCAGCCCCGAGGGGCCGCTTTCAGCGGTCGAGGCGCCGGCAGGTCATCGCTTCAGTTCCAGGATGTCCAGCTTCGACTCCTGCTTGGGCCAGGGCATGACCAGGCGATAGCGATTGGGGCCGATGCGTTCGAACACGCCGGCCTGGTCGCGCTCGGCGTCGCGGCGGTAGGTCGCCCGCCCCTCGCGGTCGCCCCAGGCCACGGCGCCCAGGAACACCAGCCGCCGGTCGCGGTCGGGATAGAGGTTGCCGGCCTGCCGCTGCGAGCCGGTGGTCTTCTCCAGCAGCAGGTCGCCGCCCGGCGTCAGCTGCACCCGGCAGCGGAACCAGCCGTAGGCGACGTACGGAAGGCCCCGGCCGTCCTGGCTGCCCAGCTTGATCGTGCGGCACTGGTAGGCGCCCGGCGTCGGCTGGGGCCGGGCGAGCGCGGCGCGCGGATCGGCCAGCGGCCCCAGCGCCCGCAGGTCGCGGCCATGGCCGCCCCGCCGCGCTTCGGACAGCGC